>DATHJK010000332.1:0-17445 GCA_035316225.1 Pyrinomonadaceae bacterium | reverse complement strand
GCACGTTGATTGTCTCTCCTACGGGATGCGGGAAGACCGTGACTTTTTGTGAAATTATCAAGCGTATGCAACCTAAGCGGGCAATCGTACTGGCGCATCGAAGCGAGCTAATCACTCAAGCGGTTCGTCGTCTATGGGACTTTGGAATTGAGGCCAGCATTGAGATGGGTGACCAGTATGCAAATGAGGGTGATTGGGAACGCTCACCTGTGATTGTCTCCACTGTCCAGACGCAGAACGCAGGACGAAATGGCAAAGGCAGGATGAGTTGTTTCGACCCTTACGACTTTGGTCTGGTCGTGGCAGATGAAGCCCATCACTACACGGCAAGTTCATTCAAAAGGGTTCTTGATTACTACCGCAAGAATCCTAATCTTAAAGTTCTAGGTGTTACGGCCACGCCGGACAGGGCAGATGAGGAAGCATTAGGTCAAGTGTTTCAATCCGTTGCTTATGACTACGAAATCCTTGATGCGATAAATGACGGCTGGCTGGTTCCCGTAGAACAGCAGATGGTTAATATTGAGGGGCTGGATTTTTCTCAGGTGCGGACTACGGCAGGAGATTTGAACGGAGCCGATTTAGCCGTTGTGATGGAAGCGGAGAAGAATCTACAGGGGATTGCGGGATCGGCAATAGAGATAATCGGTAATCGGCAAACTCTGGCATTTACCGTCTCGGTCAAGCAGGCTGAGAGATTGGCAGAGATATTCAATCGTCATTGCCCGGGCATGGCGGATTGGGTTTGTGGGGCAACGCCGAAAGACAAGCGTCATAAAATACTTCAAGACTTTTCACAAAGGAAGACCCAGGTTTTATGTAACGTCGGGGTGTTGACTGAAGGGTACGACGAGGCCGGGGTTGAAGTTATTTTACAAGCTCGCCCAACTAAATCACGTTGCCTTTATGCACAAATCATCGGTCGCGCCCTTCGTCCTCTTGGAAATCTAGTTGATGATTGGGGGTTAGCAGAAGATAGAAAGATTGCAATAGCCGAAAGCTCAAAGCCCTCTGCACTTGTATTAGATTTTGTCGGTAACTCCGGTCGACATAAGCTAATGACTACCGCCGATATTCTTGGCGGAAAAGTTTCTGAGGCTGCGATTGAACGGGCAATCAACAAGGCCAAACAGAATGGTCAACCTGTTGATATGACCAGAGCACTTGAGGAAGCCGAGGCCGAGTTGAGGCGGGAAGAAGAAGAGAGAAGGCAACGAGAGGCCGCTAGACGGGCAAGGGTGGTAGCAAAGGCGCAGTTCAGTCTTCAAACGGTGAGTCCGTTCGACGTGTTTCATCTGACGCCGCAAAGAGAAAGAGGGTGGGATAAGGGGAAGAGTTTGAGCGAGAAGCAGCGTTCTCTTTTGCTCAAACAAGGTATTGACCCGACCGACATGCCGTATGCGCAGGCCAAGCAAATCATAGATCACCAGTTCTACAGATGGAAAAACGACCTGTGCTCGATTAAACAGGCGAACGTGCTGCAAAGAGCGGGTTATGTGGATGCTCAGAATTTCTCGCGCGCTGAGGCATCAAGATTGATTACCCAACTTGCAAATAATGGATGGAAGAGAGTTGACCTAAGCGCGAATCGGCAACCTTTGCTGTAAAAATATGAAGTGGTGTCGAGTAAATAAAAAGCATCCGTGCAAAATCTGTCGCCATATAGATTGGTGCGGATACTCCGACAACGCTTCGATCTGCATGAGGGTTGAAAGTGACTGCCAGACCAGGAATAGCGGATGGCTGCATAAATCGAATGATGTCATTCCGGTTTATACGAAACCGAAGGTTGTAGAGGTTGAGCAGACGATTGATGTTGAGAGTCTTTGGCTAAAATGGTTTGAAGCAACCGATTATAAACGCATGGGCATTCTTGCCGCAGAGTTGGGTGTTACCGCTGACGTTCTTTGTGCGCTGGGGTGCGCATGGAATGATCAAGCATGGGCTTTTCCCATGAAAGATGCGAATGATGAGATTGTGGGCATAAGGCTACGCGGCACGGACGGGAGAAAGTGGGCGGTCAAAGGAAGCAAGCAAGGTCTGTTTATTCCGAGTGTGGATATTGAATCAACTATGTTCATTGTCGAGGGCGTGACGGATGCGGCGGCGGCACTAACTCTTGGTTTATATGCGATTGGTCGGCCTTCTTGTTTGGGCTGTGAAGAAATGATTGTAAACCACATTCGCGCGCATAAAATCCGCCGTGCTGTGATCGTTGCTGACAACGACGAACCCGGTCAACGTGGAGCAATGAAGTTGAAAAACCACTTACCTGTATTTTCCTGTATCTGGACTCCGCCGACGAAAGACTTGAGGGAGTTTGTGAATCTTGGCGGGAACAGTTTGTTGATTGAAGCGAGTATTAAAGATTTAGTCTGGGAGCGTGCGGCATGAAGAAATGCTACTTACACAACTGGCAACCAATAAAAGAACTAAAAGGCTGGCTGAGATGCGCCAAGTGTGGTGCTACTAAGCGTGTCCAAAGCTAACAGGCGGGGAACGGATTGAAACACCTTCGTTTCCCTCCACAGCAGGAGAGGAAAAGATAATGCAGATAGGACGAATGATTATCAACAACATGGGCGCGAGCAATCCGAGTATACGCCTTTGGCTCGATGTTAGATTCCGAGGCTTCTGGTACGTCTTTATATGGCGCAAGGATAGTAAATCATACTGCTATAGAAGCCTAGATGCTACGCCACCAAGTAATCGCCCGAAGGGGGGCTTGAATGCTTCGGATAACAAAGGCAAGTGGTATTTCGGTAAGAGAATCGGACTTGCGGATTAGCGAGGTTACGTTATGAGCATACGCGACATGCGCTTAGGCGATACGATTATTGGCAAAGATTGTTTCGAGTACACAGTGGAGAAAAAACTTGGCGATAAGGTCAGAGCGCGCAGGCATAGCCCCACTAATGCAACGCTCAAGACTTTTCACGATGACGAGCAGGAGTTCCTTGCTCTTGAAAACGTAGGCCGCCCAGAAGAGTTCATCTTGTACGTGCTTGAAAGCGAGAGCGGTGATTATGAATATGCAAACGCGCCCGGTGGTAAAGACAAGTTAATTAATTCGGCTATTGATTACATGGTCGAGCAATTGGGCTACGCCCGTGAAGACTTATTTGCAAGCGATATTCCGTTTCAGGCGCATATATGTGTATTTCACGAAATATGCTCAACGTGTGGCGCAGAGTCGGGCAGAGTTCGTGCGTGATGTCTTTTGGGGTGAACGGCTGAGAATGAGGGGGAAGGATGAGCGAAGATAAAAGTCAAGTTGAGGGTGGTCGGATTGAGTCTGATGTTAGACCGCCTGACCCGCGTATCAATGTACTCAAACAATTAACGACTCGTGAACTTGCAATACTCTTCATTGACCTCTGTAAGGCGAACCCTACAGGCGATGAAGATTGGAAGCATCTTGTCAGAGAAGAATTAAAGACTCGCCTGGAATATAAGGCTGTCTAACGCCTGAATTAAATATGACCAAAAGAGCTAACAGTCAGTTCGTGCGCCGTACAAGGATAGATAGCTGAGATGCTAACTCGTTCATCAAACATTCAAAAGATAATTGCCGCAGGTCGTGGCAAGCGTCGTATCGCTGGCACGATGAATCGTACTGAAGCTGCATATGCTGACATCCTTCAGCGCAGAAAGTTATCAGGCGAACTACTAGATTGGTGGTATGAAGCCGTGACCTTTAAGCTAGCAGACGATTGCAGGTACACGCCGGATTTTATGACCGTTCGAGCCGTGACCGGACAGGTAGAGTTTCACGAAATAAAAGGCTCGTTCATTCGAGACGATGCACTTGTTAAATTGAAAGTTGCTGCTCAGATGTTTCCATTCGTCTTTTATCTCTGCGTGAAAGAGTCTAAGAAGTCGGGCGGTGAATGGAAGATCAAAGTTGTTTGAGTTTCCGGCGAGGTGAGAAGATGGGGTGCGAAGGTATGGGCTACATTGATTGTTTCTGCGCTGGCGACTTTTGCGCTTGCTCGTTCGGCGGCAGTCAACCATGCGAGGGCTGCGATGATTGCTACGAATCGCCAGACGGCGAGTGCGCCTGTTCTTGTGTTGTATGCACGAACACTAACTTGCATTGTGATTCAACTTTGGCTTGTGCGTTTCGGAGTGGAGATTAGAATTACTCCACGACTTCAAAAGGTAAGGGTTTCAAAGTCGTGGAGTTGTCGAGGGGTTGGGGTTGAATGCTCCCGCGCCACACAGTCAACGCTTCAACCTGGTGTCCGTTGCGATTGCACTTTCAAGCAATCGCCTTTAACGCCCAAAACGGACGGATAGGCAGTTGCTCGAATCGCGTGTTCGAGCAGTCGTACACGCTCTCACGCGAGAGGTCGAAATTTAACAACCGACCGTCCGCGCAGCATGCGTACAGTGCGTCGACCTTGAAATAAAACAGTTCGCCGTCACGCTGCCTAGCGCGTGAAGTGAACAACGCAAAGTCGGTGCGTCGCGCAGTCTCGCGCAGGCGCAGGAAATCTGCGTAGTCGGAGATGACATATTCCGACAGCACGCGCAGGCGCGGCGGATTGTTGACAGGCTCTTCGTAGGTGCGACATTGGATTGTCAGGGGGTAAATCAGTTGCTTCTCAGCGAATAAGTAATCGTGCATCCACTCCAAGTGGATTTCGTGTGAATTTTTGATGCTACTGCTATCCATAACTTTTCTCCTTCTTACGCAATCATACTATGCGTGAATTAATGTTAGACGTTCAGCAAGATTGCTGTAATTGTTTCTTACGCCTCGCGCGCTCGCGCTGGTACAACGCTACGCCGGACGGTTTCGGGTCAAGCGGCCTGCCTCGCTTGCGCCGCCCCTTCTCATCTTTGATGAGCTTTACCTCTTTATCGGAGAAGACCATGCCGCCGCGCGGGACTTCGATTTCCAGATCGTGTGCGATGTTGCGAATGGTCTGCGTGGAGCATTCCAGGAGGCGCGCGACAGATTCTGTTGTGTTAATTTTCATCGCTTTCCTCCAAGCTGGCGATGTACTCGTTAGCCGCGCTGAGGGTCATAGCTTCGTAGTCGTCTTCGTTGACTTTCACTTTAACGTAATACTCGTCATCATACTTGCAAGCCAGCGAATCGCCGGAAGCCCACGCGGTAAATTCTTCGTCTGTCTCGCAAAAGCTAATCGTGCCAACGAACTCGCTATGACGAGTCTCGTCTGTCAAGAAAGCCATCGTTGTTCCGTTGTCTTGTACGCTGTAATGTCCGTTCGTCATTGTCTTAATCTCCTTCAAAGTTTCAATCGAACACAGAGATACTACTCTCTAACAAAGAATTTGTCAATATATTTCTTTGCTAAAACAAACTATTTCACCATACCATTTCGTGCACTGCTGTGGAAGGGAAACTGAATGGCTGAAGTCTTAGAAAAAACCTTTGAATCGCAGGCGGATTGTATTAGAATATCCGTAGCGGACGCGCGCCGGCTTATCGAGAGCCTGGAAAAGCGCAAGCGCGCGGAATTGAACACTAGAGACATTGCTGATAGAACGATAAAGGCGCAGACGATCATAAAGTCCAACTCTGACAGGAATATTGAAGAGATAGATAAGCAGATTAGGCTTTATGAGGTTTTGTTGAAAAGTTGAGGCTTCAGGCTGCGGCACGTAGGCAAGGATGCCTTCAGTGGGAACGCTGAAGGGACACGAGATTAGGACATCCTTGCATGGCAGCACGCAGCCTGAATTGAAAAATAGAGACTAACTAGCCAGACCATACCCTTTGAGGTAGGCCGCCAGTTGACTTTGATTAAGTTCAAAGTTGGCTGGCTTTTTGTTTTTTGCGAGCGGCTAATCAGCGAGAAGCAAAATGAGCGAAGCTGGACTGAGGTAAAGGAGGGTTCCCGTTAGCCGCTCGCAAGATAATTCTTATGAAATACCACGTCGAATTCAAAGACAACTGGCGAGTCCGATCAAGCAAAGGAACTGTCGGCTATCCCTCTTGGGATAAACGTGTAGCGCTCTCTTATGCCAAGGCAGAAGCTAAGAAGAATAGACCGAGTTCGGTGATTGTACATGATAAGAAATTCGGGGCGGTAGTGGATACGATATTTTACGAATGAAGAAAGCGGCTCAAATCCGAGTTGACCTTTACGTTGAAGGCGTAGATGAGCCTGAGAATGATTTCCCTCGCGAAGTCAAATTATTGGTGCGAACGATGATTCTATCGGGTGCGGCTAGATTGCCCCATCTGAAAGTGATTATCAGGAACGTCGAGGAAGTGAAAGATTGAAATTTAACATTAAAGAAAGAGGTGTTTGATTGGAAGACAAAGTAATAGTACCGGCATCAATAGTGCCAAAAGCCACCGTGGACACTACAGGATTTAAGTTAATGCTCGCCTCGTGGCTTGCTGCTGTAATCATCACCGTTTTAGGTAAGTACAAAATCTATCTTCCTGAGACCCTGCAAGGGCAACTCAGTGACTTGATCGTCGCGGGAATAGATGCGCTGGCTTACACAATCGCAGGATTCATCACACACAAGATTGCTTCAGCTTCAATGGATAAGAATGCAGGGAAGCAATTGGCTGTGAACGATATTGTCCAAGCTCAGGTTGCGCCCACACAATCGACGAATATCGGCTCAGTTGAAGTTAGTAAGTAGGGAGGAAGTCTACAATGAAATGGATTCGTGAGCAGAAGATGTGGCTCGTACACATCTACAGTATGTATCGAGTCAGGAAGCAGATTCGCCAGCCCGACCTCCGCGTTTGGGAGTTTGTTGTCCAGATGCTTTGCTCTGCCTACCTCTCGTGGCGATGGCTAGGCAGTCAAGCTCGATTCAAGTTCTGGTCGCTCAGCTATTGGTCGTGGCTAGCTGAATATTCACAGCTTTGGGAGTTGTCTACACGCGCGAGCCTTGCAGCACAGACCCAGCAAGAGAAGTGGTTCAAACAGTCAAAGCGCCCAACGCGGGAAGAAGTTGATGAACCACTAACTGAAATCTGGCCGGATGTAATTGCATGAAAGGAATTCCCCTGAAACTCGCAATCACATTAGTAATTCTAACCATCGCTGCGCTCTGTGGAGTGTCCGCCGCTCTGTGTCGTATCTTAACTTCCCTGCAAAAGTTTGTTTGCTTTCTCTACCGCCTCGCGGTCAGAGTGTGCCGTAAAGACCTTGCTGACCTCTTCAGAGGCAAGATAATAGCGGGAAGGTCTGCCCGTTTTACGCCGCCCACTGGAACGGGTCAGTCTTGTCCCCGTCTCCTCGTCGTAGGCCGTGAAGTTGTTGACGAGAGCGAGCAGCAAGGCCCGCTCTCTGTCTGTGTAATCTACAAGAAGTGTGAGCATGACTATTTCCTTCCTTTCTCGCGCTCTTTTTTGAGTTCTTCCGATTCTCTCATTTACCTACTCCTTTATTCTTTCTCCTTTTTCCAACGCCCCGGATTGCCCTTTGCGCGTTGGTTGCCTTTCGTCGCTCCTCTTTTGAGCGGCGGCAGTTTAAGTTTCTTGCGTATTAGATTCGGGACGGTGATCTTATCGGCAGCCTCACGGCTGAGGTTTTTTAGTTCCTCAGCCGTGAACATTACCGGTACTCGCGGGTGCTTAGTCGGCACTTTGTCACTCTTTGTCCTCGTCAACTTCGACGGCTTGAATGATCAACTCGCGTACTGCTCTACGCGAACCCGGCCCGCCTTGTTGGTTGAGGCGATAGACCTCTTGAAGCATCTCTTCCAGTTTCTCTGCGCGCTCGCTTGCTTTCTCTGCTTTAGCTTCCGCTTCTGTCACACGTTGCGCTGCGTGTTCGGCACGCGCACAAAGGCTACTAATCTCGCGCTGTCTACGCGCCTCTACTACTTTTGCTTCCGTCTCGGCAAAGAGTTGTTCGAACGTTTTGGCGGTCAGAGGCTCGTCGTCGTCGTAGGTCAACGGGAACTCTCCGAATCCGGTAGAAGCACCTTGATAACGCCCTCGCAGCTGTCCGCTCAAATCCAGACCGCGTATCTCAAAAAAGAAGTTGCCCGGTTTGTACTGCAATTTCTGGCGCAACTTCTCGCTCAATTCAAGCGGTTCAATTTCAAACGTGCGAGTGGTGGGAGCGTTTTTCCCGGTGGCTGTGGCTATGGCTTGCTGTTTTTGAGTGGAATAACTTGTGGTGATTTGCATTTCGTTCTCCTTTACGTTGGCCTTTTGGCTGTTGTGTTGGTTTCGGTCTATCTTGCCTTGACCGTGAGAACACTTTACTCTAAGTGTCGCACTTTGTCAAGCGTTATTTCAACTATTTCCAGATTATTTTCCACCCCATTTCGTGTACTCAAACTAGAAAGGAACTACGCATGAAAAGCAAATTGGCTTACTTACTTTCACTGACAATCTTCCTCAGCCTCTTGGCAGGCTGCACAAACCGCGACGTATTTAGCTCGCTCGACGAGGCACAAAGCTACGCGCACGATCTGGCAATCTCAGCCCCACAGTCGGCTGAATTCATCAACAAGTGGTCAGCAAAGATTGATAAATTCAAGCTGGATTTTCAATCTGCTACCGAACCCGGCGCTCAAGCTCAACTCTTACCTGTGCTGACTTCTCTAGTCAAAGAATTTCAATCTGAAATCTTACCTCTGGCGCATTTGAATCCATTAGCGACCGCAGGGATAGATATTGCTTTGAGATTCGTAGTGAATCATTTTGTGAAGACAGCTAAACCCGTAGTGGCGAGCGTAAGAAGCGCAAGGGCTAATTCGGATATAGACGTGTTGGAGAATTATTTGAAGACGCCAGCACTAAAGAAGCCGAAATGAAGGCTAAACCAAAGAAGAAGCCTAAACGGTATGAATCCCGTTGGGTGAACTTCCAAAAGTTAGTTCCTAAGAAGGGGCACAGGGATTTAGAGCCTGCAAAGAAGAAAAAGAAAGCTTAGTGAAAACCCTACGGCATGAATTATGAACCTCTTGTTGAAATTACGCCCGGTAGTCTTGTCGCCGGGCTTGCGGCTGTTGCCTTGCTCGCGCTCGTCGTCGCTTACTTTTGGGTTCAATTCAAAAAAGGCGTTGATGACGCCGAGAAGACCGCTCTCAATAATTGGAAGGAGTTAGCCGCATCCGAGCAAGCTAAATATGCGGCTCTTGTTGCTGAAAAGGCAGGGCTTCAAAAGAGGTACGAACAGTTAATGGTTGCCAACGAAGAATGCGAGAAGTTGCGAGACGACTTTGCCAAGCACGTGTTAAGAGCGCGGTCTAGGGAGGAGAAATACCAGCGATGTATAAATCGTTTGGAATTTGAACTAAAGATTGAGCCGACTGATTTTGATGACCCGACCATGCACATTACATCGAGTCCTAATAGTTGATGATGCGCCGGACATTCTCAACATGCTGGCTACGACGCTCCGGCATAAAGGCTATGAAGTTTCGGCGGTCGAGCGTGGCTTAGATGCCGTGATTCAATTCATGGAGTCAATCAAAGAGGGGCGCTGCTTCGACGTGCTTGTTTTAGATTGCGCTCTACCGCAGATGGACGGCTTTAGCGTTGCCGAGCATATAAGGCTCACCGAATCTCAAGGTGTGACGGATTGTCATCCCTGGATAGCAGCATATACGGCGTACAGCAAGACGGTTGAGAAGACTACGTTGATTGAGAAGGCGGGAATAGATGCTTACTTCGTCAAGGGTGAAGATGAGGGAAAGCTCGTTGAGCAGATAGCTAATTGGCTGTCTGAGGTGAAGACGTTGTGAATAGATTTCTGGCAGAGAGGAACACCAATAATAGTTTTGTCTAAGCAACAAATTGTTATCTACTCTCTGCCAGAATTGAAAACGGAGCGGGGCGAAAAGATGTTTCAGCACCTAATCGCCCCTTGTCAGAGCAAAGGCACTAGAACTTCGCTCCAACCGCCGCAGAGTCTATCTGTGGTAATGGAGGGAAGCAAGGATGCACGCGGAACGTCCGCCAATAATTCAAGAAAGGAAAGTAAACATGAGTCACGAAAAAGAGAAGAAACACGAAGAGGAACAGCCTAAGCCTAAAGATGTACCACAAGACCCGCCCCCATCTGACCCGTTGCCGGAAGATGGCGAAGGTGGTGATCCGCTCGGCCCCGGAAAGACTGGAGGTAGATGACATGGGAGTCTCTCTTAACAGAGAAGCCCCCCGGATGCACTTGGATGGTGCGCTCACGGCCTTTCTGGTCGGCAAGCGCCCCGCGTTGGTGGATTTACCCCTGTGGAAACGCCCTCTGCTCGGTTTGATGCGTTTCCTCTATTTCCTCACCGGACTCTCTGACGTGGAGTTTCAATACATCTCCACAGATTTTGGACGAGCCGAAGAGGACGCGCATAGACCGGGCTGGTTCTATTTCGAGTTACCTGTGAACTGCTCTTTGCCGGAAGAGACTTGTCAATTCAGAAGGCATTCGTTTGCTTCGTCGAAAGCTGGCGGGAGATATGTAGCCAGAGCGTTACCGATGAAGGCGATGAAGGCGATGAACAGGCGAGAGGTTGACTTACTGCTTGCACAGGCTCAGGAAGTGGCTCAATTAGCCAAGTCGGTAAACGAGAGGTTAGGCGGATAACAATGCGATGCAAATTGCCTTGCCTCACTTGGGCGAAAACGTCATCACCGCAATCATTGCGGGTTCGCTTGTGGCCTTCATCAACTGGTTTGCTAACTGGAGAAGGAACAGGTCGGAGGCGACCAACTTCGACGTTAATTCACTTGCGGTTGCCTCCAAGTCCCTACTGGACGCGATGCAACAGTTAAGGGCTGCGGAGAAGCGAGCGGCAGATGCATCTCGAGAAAAAGATAAAGCCGTAGCGGAGGCTGATAAAGCAAAGGCTCAAGTGGGCTTACTTGAATTTCAAATTGAGCAGATGAAGGCGCAGAGGAAATTGGGCGGGAACGGGAAATGACAAGCAGATTTTTAGAGGCACAGCGAAAAGGAAACGGCAAGGCTTGAACGAAACCCCCAGCGTGAAAATTGATGAACAACCCGTCAAGGTTCAGATGGAGGAATCACAAACGCGGCTGGTCAAGACGGACGACCATTTATCTAAAGCCCCCGATACGACATCGGAAGAGGATTTACATTCCAAGTCGCAGCGAAAGGTCAATCTGATATGGGAGTATTCACAAGCGTCCATAGCGCTGGTGACGGTCTTTACTACCTGCCTCGGTATTTTCATTGGCCGGGTGTGGGTAGGTTTGGATTCGCCAATATACGTTTATGAATTATTGGTGGGCATAAATGGATTAGTGAGTACAGAAGCTATAACTTTGTGGCGCGTGGGTTTGTTTCAAAGCAGGTGACTCCATGAGTGCAAGAATAAAAATACCCTATGAGGAATTAGAGAAGCGCATTTTGATAACTATTGATAACCAATTTAGGTAATTTCTAAAGAGGGTCATCCCTTATGAGCTTTCACATTCCCCAAAGCGCAGTTGACCGGCTTCCCGGCTATTTCCCGCGCAAGCGCCGCGTGCCGGATGAGCGCGAGTTGCCCGGCCCGGAGACACTGGAGGAAGTCGTTCGTCGCGTTGCAGCAGTGCAAGGGCCAACTAATAATCAAGCGTCTATCTTCTCGCCACGCCCACCCGAGCAGCAAGGCTTACAGCAATCCACAAGGGATTTACCCGGCTACAATCCACCCGCACCAACCACACCTGAACTGCCAGGCTATAACCCTCAAGCAGAGGCCACTCCTCCAACTATGCCCAGCGACACGACCACCAGACCTAGAATGGCAGGGACTCACATAGACACCAGAGGAATGTCCGAGGTGGAGCGTCGGGCAGCGATTCTGGCAGCACAGACCAACACCCCAGCGAACCAGAAGATCACTGTTACAGACTCTTCAATTGATATTGCTCCTCCTAAAAAGATGAGCCACTTGAAGGCTTTGGCACTTGGTGGGCTGAGGGGATTCTTTCAGAACGGCCTTGTCGGAGCTATAACGCAGGGCGCGGCGACCGGAATAGCGCCGTCTCTGGAACAGAGGATGGAGAGGGAGCAATCTCAAACGGAGGCTCAAGGCAACTATGCTCAAGCGGCATCTATTGAACATAACCGTATAGCGAACGAGACCGCCCAGACCGAAAACGCTGCAAGAGTCGCGGGGATTGTTCACAATCAGAATGAGGATCAGCGGAACGTTGCGCGCGACCAAGAGACGGCGCGAAACAGCGCTCAACAGAGGATCATCAGTATCTACAACGACCTTGAGGACTTTGACCCCGACGCGACCGACCCGCGCACGAAAGCTTTGGTACGTGCCGCCGAAAACGCTGGCGTGCCTCTGGTTAAGAAAACAAAGAGCCAGAAGATAACAATGCAGATCGCGCCGGACGGAACCCCGATATTGACCGATGGTCAGGGGCACGTATGGCGTGCGGGCACAGACAGCAGAACCGGCCAACCTCTCAATGTAGCGAGACCAAGGGAGATAACTAACGCAGAACTCCCTTATGAGATGTTCGGCATTCCAAGTGATGAGCAGATTCGTGATGAAGCCAGAGCCGGTGTTGCCCCGTCACTGCGGAACCGTCAGGTGAAACCCGAAATCACCCAGAGGGCGCAATATCGAAACCAAGATGGTACTCCCAACATGGATGCTATCTGGGCAGATATTGACGCTGGGATCATCCACCCTTCGGATGTCTGGGAGAATGTCACTGAACGTGACGAGCAGCAACTAGCGCAGGCTCGAAGTAGTGTACGAACTAAATACCAGCAGGCTCAGAGGGATGTGGACGAGTTTCGTTTGCGCGTAGGGCGCAATCATCCGACCGTAGCGAACCCAACATCGACCCCTCTGGCTAATCTCGTTCGACGATTTAATGAGATACGAGAGATGTCTGCGGGACGTAAGCGAGACCAAGCATTAAAGACTTTCTACGACACACTACCTTTTTTGCAGATTCAGTGAGCTTTATGAAAATCTTCAAGGACAGACTTCAGTTTGACTCGCACGCGCGCCGCGCGGTCGGATTGCCAGAAGGCAGAGTTTCGGAGTTGTGCGAGGTCATTCTTATTCCTGATGTACTGCTCTCTTGAAACAGCCAGCGCAAGGATATTTTTGATTAGGGTGTGTGAATCGTCGTACTGAACAATGATAAAGAAAACAAAATCCGCTTCATTCAACGATGGGACGACTTTATATACACCGCGTTTTTTGAAGCCATTCTTAATCTCCCTTTCCGTTGTGAGGTCAAGCGAGGTAAAGGAGATGTCGGCGCTGTTGCTTTGTAGGGCAACGATGTACACGGATTGGCCGGGTGTAATCCTTGGTTCTTGAGATAAGAGAAGTAAGAGAATAAAGAGCATCGGGAGACCTCCTTTGCGCATAGTATGACAGGTTTGATGATTAAGTAAATGTCCGTTCCCCAAAACATCATAGACGAGATGCAGCGCATAGGCGTTCGTCCTCCACAGCCAAGCGGCCTATCAACCATTGACCAATTGGCCGAAGAGGAAGGGCTTGCGCCTCGTCATCGTCAGGAGATAGCGGCAATAGGAGGCCAAGAAAGCGGGCGCGTCACGAATGAAGCTCGCCCGGATTCTCACGCATCTGGTGGATTGCAGGTAATTCCCTCCACAGGACTGCATTATGTTACACCGGGAGAGTGGGCTACCCCACAAGGTAAAATCAGAGCAGGGCTGCGCTACTACAAATCAATCCTTAATGCCTTTCCGGGCGATGATCAATTCGACCAGAGAGCAGCAGCCTATCATGCTGGTATTGGTGCTGTGCAGCACGCAGTTGCTAGTGGTCAGAGATTGCCGCATACGGAAGATAGGTATGTCAGCCGACAGCTAGGACGACCTTACTTCACTGATACTGATTATGTACCGACCGTCTTAGCTCGCTTCAACGGCTCTAACGGAAACTCAAAGCCTCCGCAGAATGTTCAGGACGAAATAGCGCGAATCAGTGGCGCGCCTCTTTCAGGCTCGGCGCATGAAGGCCAACAGCCTCAAGCTACGCCACCGCCCATCGCTACTGAGATAGCACGAATCAATCAATCCTCGACTAGCGCACAGGCTGGCCTGCAAACACAGCCAACCCCTTCAACCGAGGCAAATCAAGTGACAGGCCAACCCTCTCCTTTTACTGTTCCCACGTACACTACTCGTAAACGTAGGGCGACTGACGAAGGCGAGCCGGAGCAGGGCACACTTGAGCCAAATCAAGTCACGTTCACGCCCAGCCAAGCTGTCATCGCCACACCGGGAACGACCCTTCCGACAAGGGCTGCACAGGGACAGCCGACATCTCAACCGGTAGCATCCACCGCCTCGCCTATCACGACTCAATTAACACCTGAGCAGGGCTACGTTGTAGGCACAGCACTGGGAGAGGCGGCAGATAGACAGAGGCACGAGACATTTGACCAAGCGGCTTTTGAGCAATGGCGTCGTAGAAATCGCATTCCTGTGCCAAAGACGGATGAAGAAAGACGGAACACTCAGACTCTCTTCGCCAACGTTCAAAATAGCGACCCAGATGCCGTAGCTACGCTCAATAAATATCAGGCTGACTTGCGACGACGGGACAGGATTCAAAGACGCAACGAGCCGATTAGACGACAATCCCAAGCAGGGAGCGCAAATGGCGGCGAGCCGAACTTAGGCGAAGTCACAGATGCTGACTTCGTGAAATACCTCGGTACGCTACCTGGGGAGTCGGCGGGCTGGTCAAGGCCACAACTAATCCAAGCTGCATTCACCGTTGCGCGACGCAAGCAAGCGGGAGAAGCCCAGTCTGTTCCCGCCTTGGCGGACATGGAAAGAGCAGCTTTGCGAGAGCATGCAGGTTTGCCTGCATCTCCACAGACGAATAACCGCCCACGCTCGCCTCTTGCGGTGCCTCCACGCCCTTCTATTGATTTCCGTAGGCCAAATAGACCATTTGAATTTACAGCAAGGGGAGAAGAGGCTGCGCGCGTACAGGCCAGCGGGCAGCAAATCCGAGCCGCACTACAGTTGAATAGCGTTCGTGACCAAGTGCGCCAACAGATGTCGCACGAATGGGAATATGATCCGCGCAATCATAACGCGATGCCTCTTGATGACGGTGCAATTGAGCGGCGCATAAATCAGATGAGAGAGGCAACGCAGCACGAAGAGGAGTTGCGAGCATCGCTTAGCCCCGAACAGCACCAACAGGCGCAGGAGATTGCTCAAGGGCTACAGCGTCGCTTTTCAAATGAACCCGGTTGGCTCTCAGCTTTGGATACAGGGCTGGACATCTCTGCGAGCAACACCGCAACCCTCATTCCAGGGGTCTGGAGAATTATCGGGGACGTAACAGGGAGCCAGCGCATTAAACAATTGGCGCGCGAGGGCGAACAGTATTTCGCTATGCGTCGTGAAGCTCACGATATTTCGACTAGGGGGCAAACCGACACTCAGAGCGTTCTAACAAACGGCGCGCGTGTAGTCTCTGACGTTGTTCAACTCGCGGCACTCAGCGAGGTGGCGGGGCCAGTCAAAGCGATGGCGGCGCTTGGCGGGCTTGAGTCACTTGGAGGCGGGCAAAGTTACGGGCGTGCAGCAATGGAGACTGTGAAAGGCGCGGGCTATGGCGCAATGTTCGGGGCGG
Source organism: Pyrinomonadaceae bacterium (assembly GCA_035316225.1). Lineage (GTDB taxonomy): Bacteria > Acidobacteriota > Blastocatellia > Pyrinomonadales > Pyrinomonadaceae > 3-1-20CM-3-53-8. Next base: position 1,881 of record DATHJK010000332.1, on the reverse strand, counting down.
CTGCACGCATTCGTCCTTTTGCCTCGACAGAAGGCTTGCTTGCGCGCGGTGGTGACTTGGCGGCACATCTCGGAACGGTAGCAACAGGCACGTATGCGATTGAGCGGGCATTCGGTTCATCTCATCAAGAAGCCATGCGCGCCGCGATGACGAATACGATTCTCTCTGGCGTATTGCAATTTACGGGCACGGTAGGTGCTGGTGTCTCGGAAGAGGCGCGCATGGCGAGTGAAGGGCGCGGCGCAGTAGGCGAGCGTTTACCTGAAAATGTTCGCGCAGCCATCACTCGCGCTCGCGGGCGCGTGCCTGTGTATGTGCAGGAGGAAAGCGGCGGTGAGGGTGGCCGCATTGGAGTAGTAAACGCTGAGCCTGGCGAAAACGGTTCCGGTAGAATCGAACACTTCCGCCCTTTAACATATGAAGAGGTAGGACAGGTCAATCCAAGTCGTTATGTCACTGTTTCGCCGGAAGAGTTCGACGCAATGGTTGAGACTTTCGACTCGTCGCGTGGTGAGCAGATTCTTAACCAAACGCCTGACCTTGAACCCGCGCAAGGCTCGATGCCACAAGAACCTGGTGCGACTGCGCTGGTACGCAGAGAAGGAGCATCCCCCAATGAAGCACCTACGCCGAATCAAGCGCCGTCTGCGCCGCAACCGACGCCGGAAACACCAGAGACGATAAATGCTCAAATGGAGGCGTTCGTCGCCGGTCGGAGAAAAGCAATTCTAGTTACGCCTGGAGAATAGATGCCGCCTTACCCGCGCGACTTGGCGGCGACCGAAACAAGCGTTGGCACATTCATCCACAACCCGCGAGAGATAACGCCCGCCCAGATTAAGAGCATGGTTAATGACGGTTCTTATGGTTCTCTCTTAGGTCACGTCGAACCGCCAAGCCAGAGCACAACGCAAGTTGTAACGGCTCGTCATCCAGAGACAGGGGCAGAGATTCAATCTTCTTATGTCTCACCTGATAATGTTCCCGAACAGACTGCTCGCTATGAAGAGATGTATCCGCGTGCTCATATAGAGCACGGGGGGGCAGAATTAGAGCGGCAAGTCTTAAGTGAACGCCAGCAAGTAAGCACAGTCCCCGCAAGAGAGTCCGGGCGTGAACTGCTTGGTACGAATGAGCAGATCAATCGTGAACTGCAATCACTCTCAGATGAAGGCTTACCGCTTTCAAGTGAGATACGAGGCTTGCAATCAAGTCTTTCTCGCGGTGCTACGCCAGAGATTCAAAAGATTATTGAGAATAATATTTCTCAGAAGCAATCAAGATTGGGTGAGATACAGGCAAGGCAAGCATATCTTCGCGCTGAATTACAGTTGAGAGCAGAAGGCCAACCTACTGATAATCTTCCAGACCTTAGCGAAGGAGCGATAAATGCAACAGATATTTCCAGTGAACACGCTCCCGAAGCGAGTGCGGCGCAGGATAGGCAGGAGGTTCATCCGGCGGGGCAAGGTGAAGAAGTTCAGCCGAGTGACGCGGGAACTGAGGGAGTATCTTCTCAGCCACCAGGCCGCATCACTCCAAAGCAGATAGTTCGCCACTCTGACCCCAACATTGACGGTGGAGAGGTCGTTGGACGCACGCCCGATGGACGCCTTAAAGTCAGAAATAATGAAGGCGGCATATCAATAGTTCAAGACCCGCGCAAGCAGGGCGGCAACAGAGAGGCGGCGCTGACAACAAGGCATGGCTTGGTGATTAAGCCGAAGAGCGAGTCACTGTCAGAATCTCAGGGACAGAAGCAGGCACAGGAAGTTATTGCTATACCGCCCGCCGCAGGAACCACAAGTGCGGTCGCCCCTGAAAATATTGAAGAGACCAGTCCTGCGTTGCAGAAAGCAGTTAAGCATATCACCCGCAAGC
>DATHJK010000331.1:0-7092 GCA_035316225.1 Pyrinomonadaceae bacterium | reverse complement strand
AGTTGCGTTGATCGTGGCGCGCTGGGCCAAACGCGCATAGGAAAACATACGAATATTGATAATCTCGTTCAGATAGCCCACAACGTAGAGATAGGCGAGCGCGTCGTCATAGCATCGCAGACGGGCATCAGCGGCAGCACGGTAATAGAAGACGACGCCATCATCGGCGGGCAGGTGGGCTTCGGCGATCACGCTCGCGTGATGAAGGGCGCAATCATAGGCTCTAAGGCGGGCGTGCTGCCCGGCAAGATTGTTCGCCCCGGCATCTGGTGGGGCATCCCCGTGCAGCCATTGGACGAATACAAGCGATTGAACGCGCACCTGAGCCGCGTGCCCAGGATGCGAGAGGAGATTAAGGAATTAAAAGAAGAGATTAAGAAGTTGAAAGAGCGGTTGAATGAAAAGTCGTAGACAGCGAGCAGATGTTAACGTAAAACGGCGCTACGTTCTTAGCCCATGCAAGTCGCTAAGTATTCATAGGCTCTTTGCAGGTTAGCGTTTCTTCCATCCCTCAATCGTGCGCAAGATCGTTCTTGCGGCTCTTTGTGAAGCGCCGCCCTCGCCCAGACTCAAAGCGACTTCTCGCAGACGCGCGCGAATCTTAGAGTTTCGTTCCTCGTCCAGTAAATCTAAAAGCTCACCGGCAAGGCGCTCGCCGCCTAACTCGTCCTGCATCAACTCAGTCAGAAGCCTTTCGCCTGCGATCAGGTTCGTCAGACCATAATGCTCTGTGTCGATGAGGCGTCCAAGCGTGTGCCAGTTGAGCGAGGAGGTTTTGTAAACGATTACGTGAGGGCAAAGCATGAGCGCCGCTTCCAGCGTAGCTGTGCCGCTGGTGACCGCCGCTGCGTCTGCCGCCGCCAAAGCTTCGCGTGTTGCGTGTTGAACCACGCGCATCTCATCGGGCAAAGTCGCGCCCCCTAGTTTAGCCTCGCCGATTAACTCCTCTGCTTCATCCTTATCTCTATTGGGTGCGAGCGCTATGACGAATTGAGCGCCGGGTAGCTGGCTCTGAACCACTCGCGCAGCATCCAGCATGGGCGGAAGAATTCGCTGAAACTCTTTTCGGCGGCTGCCGGGAAGCAGCGCTATGATTGGACGCGACGTGTCCAGATGATTGCGGCGACAGAATTCCTCGCGCCCGTACTCTGCATGAACTTCGCCTGCGAGCGGGTGACCTACGAATTCGACGTGATGGACGCCGCGCTCGTCGTACCACTCTTTCTCAAAAGGAAGAATCGTGAGCAGCAGGTCAACATCGCGCCGTATGTTGCGCACGCGATAGCCGCGCCATGCCCACAGTTGCGGGCTGATGTAGTAGATGATTTTCAGGCCTCGCCGGTGCAGCGCGCGAGCCAGACGCAGGTTGAAGTCGGGCCAATCAACAAAGATAACTGCATCGGTCTCGCCATCAAGCGCCGCGCGACGCAGGCGGCGATAAGCCGCCCAGAACTTCGGCAGAGCAACTGCAATCTCCGCCAGTCCCACAATCGCAAGCTCGTCTGACTTAACGATTGATTCGACACCGACGGAACGCATCAGAGTGCCGGTCGAGCCGAAAAATTCCAGCGGCGCTCCAACTTCATCGCGCAGCGCACGAACGAGCGCAGCCGCGTGCGCGTCTCCAGAAGGCTCGCCCGCCACAATCATGATGCGCAACGCTTTAGATGAACGCTCGGCCATCGAATGAGAGGATACAGCAGCACATGGAAAGAAGCGACGAGGAGATGCAACGATAAAACCAAAAAGCTTTTCTCTTTTTCACCGCGTTTAGGCGTCGCCCGCTTCCCGCGTCCTTTCTTCGCCGCGTCTATGCGTCTTCGGTATCTTCCGCGTCATAATCATCTTTCATCCTTCCGATTTCTCCTTTTCCGTCTTTCCGTGTTAGCATCCCTCGCGTTTCGTTCGGCTTCACGGATTCGGAGGTCTTCATTTCATCTTTGCACGCGGGTTTCCCGAAAATCATGCGGCACGCTGCACTCAGCGTTGGTCTGTTCTGCCTCTTTTTTTGTGCGATGACAGTGCGCGCGCAACAGACCAATCCTGTTGACCGTCAGGTCTCGAACCCGCTCACAGACACGCCCAACATCAACCCGCTTCAGCAGGATCAGCCGCAACCCGTGCGCCCGCACACTACCCCTACGACCACCACAGGCGCACAGTCAACGGAAGAGTTGACGGTGAATGCGGAGAGAAGCACTGCTTCCGGCCCGCAGAACGCGCGCGTAGTCATGTACGAAGGGAACGTGGATGCGCGCATAGGCGCTTTCAGGATTCAGGCGGATCGCATCACAGTTTACGAAGCAACGAACCGCGTCGTCGCTGAAGGAAACGTGGTCTTTGATCAGGAGCCTGGACAACGAATCACAGGCTCCCGCGCCGAATGGAACTATGCGAAGAAGACAGGCTTCTTCGTCAATTCCACAGGATTTACGAATCGCACGCTGGACGGCACGGTCATATACTTCACAGCCGATTCCGTTGAGAAGATAAGCTACGACACAATCGTCGCAATCAACGCGGAGATAACCGCCTGCGAAGAGAACGTGCCGAAATGGAGCTTCAGGACAAGGCGCGCTGTCATCAAGATTAACGACCGCGTGCGCGCTCGCTCGCCCAGATTTCTGGTCAAAGGCATACCCGTTTTGTGGATGCCTTTCGCCTCTCTCTCCATAAAGCCGCGCGACCGCGCCTCCGGCTTTCTAACGCCGACCGTAGGAGGCTCGGGCGCGAAAGGCTTTCGTATATCGAACGCCTACTTTCAGACTCTGGGGCGCTCTGCCGACATCACCTTTCGCAACGACATCTACACGTCGCGCGGTCTTGGCTTCGGCGCAGACTTGCGAACGCGCGCCAACTCGCGCTCGTTCATGGACGTGGGCTTCTACATTGTGGACGACCGCATATTCGGTCACCGCGCGGACGCAGATCACCCGGATCAGGGCGGGTCAAGCTTTTACGTGCGCGGCGTACACTATTTCCCGAACGGGTTTCTAGCGGCGGCGGACGTGAACATCACGTCCAGTTTGACGTTTCGCCAGATTTTCTCGGACACAATTCAGCAGGTCATCTCTCCCGAAGAGCGCTCGCAGATCTTCATCAACAAGAACTTCGGCGATTACAGCTTCAACTTTCTGGCGCGCTCGCAGGTAATCACCATCCCGAACACGCGCATACGCATACGCCAGCTACCGAGCTTTACGCTGGACAAGCGCGCGTCGGCTCTACGATTTTTTGAGCGAGTGCCCGTCTATTTCTCTTTCGAGGGAGGACTGGAAGGACTCTCGCGCAAGGAGACTGTTGACGACATCGTAGCTTTCAACCAGCAGGTGCACGGGCTTCCCATTCTAACGCCGTCAATCGTACAGAGGCTCGATCTTCATCCAATGTTCAGCGTTCCTTTGAATTTCAGCGGCTGGACTGTGACGGCGACCGCTGGATTGCGTGGGACTTACTACTCGAACTCGATTGACCCGGCGACGCGCCTCGTCTTAGGCCGCGATGTCACACGCGGCTACGGCGAATTCGAGTTGGACATAAGACCGCCCGCGCTCGCTCGCAACTTCCATCACACGGATGACTCCTTCTTCTTCCGCCACGTCATAGAGCCTTACATCATCTACAGGAAGATCGGCGGCATCTCTAACTTCGAGCGTATCATCCGCTTCGATTACGTTGACGCCATAGCCGACACAAACGAGATAGAGTACGGCGTTGTGAACCGATTTTTCACGCGCCGTTCTACGGAAAACGTAAGCCCGGCTGCTGTGGCGCAGGCGCGGCGAAATCGTCCGGGCGTGGCGCTTGCAAGCCAGCCCTACGAAGCTTTGACCATAACCTTGCGCGGAAAATATTTCTTCGATCCTTATTTCGGAGGCGCACTCGTCCCCGGACAGCGCAACCAGTTCTATCCAATCAATACATTTTCGGGATTCACTTACGGCGGCATCCCCCGCCGGTTCTCGCCTCTGAATCTGGATGTGCGCTACCGCCCAAGCAGCACTCTTTTCGCGGATGTCAGGACTGATTTCGACCTGAACAGATTTGCGGCGCGCGACTTTTCTGTAACTTTCGGCATCAGCCGACGGTGGTTTCAGTTATTTCAATCCTTCTACTACTCTCGCACCATCACCTTGCGCGGCTCGCTTCTCAGGTTCGCAGACGCGCGCGGCAAAGAGCCGGGCACGGTGCGCGGCTCGCAGTGGGGGCCATCTGTTTTTCTGGGCAATACAGAGCATGGGCCTTACGGCGGAGTGACCATGTTCTTCGATTTCCAGCACAATCCAAACCGTCTGGGGTCGTCGCCTCTCATCAGTTCGACTGTGACGGCTGGCTACTCGTTCAACTGCTGCGCCGTTACAGTTCAATACTTCACCTTCAACGTGGGCTTGCGCGACGAGCACCGCATGGTCTTCAGCTTCCGCCTCAACGGAATCGGCACTTTCGGCACGGAGCAGATAGGGCAGGCTTTCCGTTAAATTCCAGTAACAGGTCATCTCATAAATAGCTCGGTGTTGCCGGGAGTCGCATAAATATTGGCTCAAAATGATGCTGCAACTATATATGGGATTGCTTCTAGTAATTATCATCTAGGGTTTGGGTTATCTGTTACAAGGCATAACTTCGGATTGTGCGTCGAACTAAAAACAGTTGACGGGCAGAAGCGATTGCGCATAAAGTTTTGGTAGCATGTGAGGGGATTCCGAGGAGCTTGTCTCTCCCCGGCTACGCCCTCGCAGCCCGAAAAAAGCTTGTAGGGTTCAGGCAACCGAGACCATTGCGGTATCGTCTTAATAACCTTATTCCAGCTTCGCCCCCGATATTAATCTTCTCGCTAAATTTTCTTGCGCTTCACGTTTACCCCGGCTGCGCTTTCTTCTCATAAGGAGTTCTACGGATGTTTCGACTTCGTTCCCCGCAGAGTCTTGCGATAAAAATTTTCGCCCTCTCCCTCACAGCATTCATAAGCTTCGGGGCGCTCCCGGGCTTTTCGACAACCAGAGCCGCTACATCTCAGTCAACTGTAAAGCTAGCTCGTTCGCGTACCATACCGAGCCAGTCTTCGTCAGCCGGTTTTGATGCGAACAACCTTTTCATGGGCCAGAATACATCTGAGCCTGCGGCAGCGGGCGGAGATTTCGTCATAGAGTACAGGGACGGCGAGAGCACCTGCCGCGAGGCGACGCCCGCAGAAGCGCAAGAGCTTTCGCGCCCGGTTTCGTCCAAGGGGCTGCACCGCATCACTCCAATCCGAACAGATGCTACGGGGCTGAACATAGTTCTTATAGGCACGGCTCAGTTGGAGCAGAATCAAGCGGCGAAGGCCGCATTCATCAGAGCCGCTGCAAACTGGCAAGCGCTCATTCAGACGCCGATCACTATCATCATAAACGTGGACTACGGCCCCACTCGCTTCGGCACACCGTATCCAGCAAACGTCCTTGGCTCGACCAGTTCTCAACTCGTCGTCAACCCCGTTGGCTACGACAGCTTCCGCTCGGCGTTGACGGCTTCCGCCTCGAACAACACAGAGACCTCGCTTTACAGCCAACTGTCCACCGGCAGCATGTCAACAGACATCGGCAACATCTCCGTAATGGCCGTTAACAGCTCGACCTTGCGTGCGGTTGGGTTGATGAGTCCGAACGCGAATCCGGACGGCGAAGCGTCATTTGGAAATTTGCCCGCTATAGGGTTCAACTCTGACGTATTTGGCTCTGGCACTCAGGCGTTTGACTTTGACCCCGGCGACGGTATTGATTCCGGCAAGATTGATTTCGACGCGACCGCCACGCACGAGATAGGACACGCGCTGGGCTTCACCACGCTGAACGGCGGGACTTCTAATCCAGCACAGGCCGCGCTGACAGCATGGGACTTTTTCCGCTTCAACGCCAATAACCCCGTCAACTTCGCAACGTCGCCGCGCATGACGCAGGCCGGTGGCTCGCAGGTCTTTTACGGCGGCGGTAATCAGTTGGGGCTGTCTACGGGCGGGCCAAGTGGTAATGCAGCCGGAGGCGATGGCTGGCAATCGAGCCACTGGAAGCACGGTGCCGGAATAGGAATCATGGATCCGGCCATAACCACAGGGGTGCGGCAGACTATCACCGCTAATGACGTTGCCGTGCTGAATTCCATAGGCTACTGGGTTGTTAACGAGCCTGCGCCGACGCTGCCACAGAATTCGCCGGGCAGCACAGTCAATTTAAGTTCAGGCGTGGCACAGAACGGGTCGCTAACCAGTGCTCCTGCCAATAGCTGCTTCGTCAGCCCAACACAGTATGCGATTCAAGTGCCTGCGGGCGCGACGCAGTTGAAGATTGATCTGAGCGGCAATCAGGATGTTGACTTGCACGTTCGTTTCGGCCAGCGCGTGCTGCGCGTAGTGGGCTGGCCCGGACTTGCCGAGTACATCTCGGATTCGCCCAACACCTCCGAGTCAATCACCATCACACCGTCAAGCTCCGCTCCGCTTCAGGCCGGGACTTACTTCATAGCTCTGGACAACTGCGGCTCAAACGCGAGCTTCACGCTCACGGCCAACGTAACAGCGCCCGCCTCGCCACCTAATCCTATAGACGACGGCAGAACGTTTGTCCGCCAGCAGTACTTGGACTTCTTAGGACGAGAGCCGGATCAAGCGGGCTGGGACTACTGGACAGGACAGATAGCGAACTGCGGCACAAACCAGCAGTGCATACATGACCAAAGAATTGGAGTCTCTGCGGCTTACTTCTTCTCGGACGAGTTTCAGAAGACAGGCTACTTCGTCTATCTACTCTACAAGTCGAGTCTTACCAGACAGCCTAACTACACGGAGTTCAGCGCGGATCGTCCGCAGGTGGTGGCTGGCGGGAATCTGGAAGCAGCCAAGCAGGCATTTGCTGAGAGTTTCGTGCAGCGCACAGCGTTCACCAACCTGTATCCTGTGACCCAAACCAGAGATGCTTTTGTAGACGCGCTGATACAGAGTGCGAGGCAGAGTTCAAATGTTGATCTAACGACACATCGAGCGGAGTTGCTCTCGACTTATGATGCAGGGACGAGTCTGGTGAACAAGCGAGCGGTGACATTGCGTAAGTTGATAGA
>DATHJK010000330.1:0-5755 GCA_035316225.1 Pyrinomonadaceae bacterium | reverse complement strand
CGACCCCGCGCTTAACCGCCTGAAGAACCGTGTTGATGAAGGCGCTTACTTTCCCGTTCAGTTCGATGCGTTCATGCAGGTGCGCTGGCCCAAAGCAATCGAGCGCAGGTCGCGTGATCGCTGGTCTTCCGCAGACGCTGCGGAGATTGCGCGCTACGAAGGGACGCCCGTAGCAATCGAAGGTTATCTTGCAGGTGCCAGGGAAGAGGGGCCGGAGTCGCCCAATTGTCACGGCGCTGACGACCTGTTCAGAGATTTTCACGTCTGGCTCGTGAAAACTGCGGGGGATGACCGTAGCAACTCGATTGTAGTAGAGGTGACCCCGCCGGTGCGCGCTCATCACGCGAGCTGGCGCACGGATGTTTTAGGGCAGATAGTGAAGAAGAAGCAGCGTGTACGAATAAGCGGCTGGATGATGCTTGACCCTGAGCACCCGGATCAGGTTGGCAAGACGCGCGGAACGATCTGGGAGGTTCATCCGATCATGAAGATTGAAGTGAATCAGAATGGAAACTGGATTGATATGAACAGCCTGCATTGATAGCGCATATCAAGAACTGAGAGAGGATTATTCAACTTTGAGATTGGAGTGAATAGCATGTCAACGCCGGAGCCTCCTCAAAGCACGCCGCCCGCCAAGATGCGCAAGGCCATTCAAATTCGAGTCGCACTATGGATAGAAGGTGAAGACGAACCCGCGCACAACTTTGCCGAGTCAACCATAGAGGCGGTCAAAGATATAATCACCGCCGGGAGCAGCAGCCACCCCGAATTGAAAGTTACAGTGAAGAAAGTGGCCGAAGCAGGCGGCTAATATAAGAATGGCTGCGCGATTATGTATGGGCAGGGCTTGTCCCTACTCGCATGGCATCGAATTAGCATTACACATTAAAGCCCCCGGTTTCTGTAACGTTTGATTACAGAAACAGGTTAATGCTGCCGGGTATATGTACTACTTGGCAACTGAGGCGAGCGCTTTTTGCACACGTTTGAAAGGAGAAATCTTTACTATGAAAACTACTAGGGCAATAAATCTTATGAGGGCGACGCTGCTCGCTTTCAGTCTGATTCTTGTGCCGCTGGCCGTGCGCAACATGGCGCAGAACACAAACACGCCGCCGAGCACTCAGTCAACGCAGAGTGGTGCCGCTGCACAGTCAAGCAGGCAAACGAGCACCACGACGCAGAGCCAGCCGACGACTACGAGTCAGACGACGACGACAACAACCAGACCTACGGATACCACCACTACACAGAACGGGATAAACCCTATGTGGATAGTGCTGGGCGTAGTGGCACTGCTGGCAATCCTGCTCATAGCCATACTCTCCATGCGCGGGCGCTCGCGCGGCGGTGATACAGTTTATGAAAGAAAGACTACAGTCAAGAGGGAGTAGCACGAGACACGCTCTGTAACAACTAACAGAACGCATCGAAGTTAAAGCCCGCGCGGAGCAGCAGAACTGTTCGCGCGGGCTTCCCTTTAGTGGCATCCCTCACTTTGCAAACAGAGAACAGAGACAGGACTCTTCCAATCGCCGCCGCCAAAACCACTCCAAACGCGCTTTGACGCGCGCGGCTTCGACGACTCGCCGCTCCTTGATTCCACCGAAACAGGCGAAAATCCCTCTGAATAGGAGTTTTCGAGCGCCGCGAAGGAGCAAACCAACGCCTCGAAAGAGTTTCGGACTGTTCCGAAGGAGCAAACGAGCATTACGAAAGAGTTAGCGAGAGCTTCTTTGGAGTGTCGGCTCGTTGCCAAAGAGTTAACCGCCGCTCATTAACGCCTTCGCGTCATCCATTAAGGGTTTCGGAGAACTCCGAAGCTCCTACGCGATATACTGAAACTCCTTCGGAACACTCTTTTGGAGTTTCCAGATGCTCCGAAACTCTTTCAGAGAGCCGGGAAACTCCTAAGAAGCTCTGGTTTGCTCCTTTGGGGCGACGGCTAAGAGTTTCAGAGCGTTCAAAAGCTCTTAACGAATGCTCGGAAACTCCTACTGAGCTATCAATATCTCTTACAGAATTATCAAAAACTCTTTCGCTCGCACCATCTATGCCTGTTGAATACTGCAAACGGGTTTCCGGGCAAAAGAAAAGGCTTGTTTATTAGAGAAAAGAGCATATACTCACTGGCGTTTTAACTCACGCTCCTTCGTTTTCCTCGCTTCTTTCAACACACTTCTTAACTCACCAGAGGAGGTGAAACTAATGGGACGTACAAGAAGAACATCAAGCATACTCGTAAAGGCGCAGGTGCGTCTTAACAATCTGAAGACTATCTCTCCGACACTGGATTTAGGCGGAGGATTGACCGTCATAGCCTTCGAGCAGAAAATCAACGAGGCACAATCCGCTCTGGACGATTACAACCAGACGGTGGCCTCACTTGACGAGAAAGCCAACACACTGGACGCCATAGAGAAGCAGACCAGCGAGATGAGTTCCAGAATGCTGGCCGGGGTAGGCGCGCGTCACGGTAAGAACAGCAGCGAATACGAGACAGCGGGCGGTGTAAGAACCGAAGAGATCAAGCGGCCAGCGCGCAAGAGCAAGCCGGATAGCGCAAAGCAGGCGTAAAGAGACGAGCGATGAGAGCGTGAGATACAGGGGCAGAGGACTTGTCCTCTGCCCCTACTGTTAATGCTTACCAAATCTGGCAGCGACGTTCGGGCGGGCGAACCATAGCGTCGCCCATGTTGCAGCCGTAGGCTTGCGCGAACTGGGTCATGTTCGATAGCGGCCCGTTCACGCGGAAACGTCCAAGCGGGTGCGGGTCGTTCTGCACCTGCTGGCGAGCGGCCTCCGGTCTGATGGTCTGCGCCCATATCTGAGCATAGCCGAGGAAGAACCTCTGCTCGGGCGTGAAGCCGTCAATATCTCGCGGGCGCGGCTTGCCCTGCATGGATTTCAGGAAAGCTTTGAAGGCTATGGTCAACCCTCCCAGATCGGCTACGGATTCGCCCACGACGCGCTTGCCTATCTGATGAATGCCAGGCTCCACCTCGTAATCGTCGAACTGTTTGACCACACAGTCCGTGCGCTCGCGGAACTTCTTAAAATCGTCCGGCGTCCACCAGTTCTGAAGATTGCCGTCGGCGTCGAACTGCGCGCCCTGATCGTCAAAGCCGTGCGTCATCTCGTGGCCTATGACCGCGCCTATGCCGCCGTAGTTGATGGCATCGTCTGCCTGCGGGTCGAAGAACGGAGGCTGAAGAATTCCGGCAGGGAAGACTATCTCGTTGATCGTGGGATTGTAGTAGGCGTTAACGGTCGGAGGCGTCATGCCCCACTCCGTGCGATCAACAGGCTTGCCTATCTTTGTAAGGTTGCGTCTTACGTCGAACGATCTTGCCAGCACAAGATTGTTGTAGTAAGCGCCGCGTGTGACGCGAAGCGCTTCGTAATCGCGCCAGCGATCAGGGTAGCCAATCTTTCTGATGAACGCATCCAGCTTGGCTGTGGCGCGTTGTCGTGTCTGTTGGCTCATCCAGTCCAGCGTTGAAAGGTCTTCCCTCAACGCTGCGACAAGATTCATCACCATCTGCTGCGCTCGCTGGCGTGCCTGCGGCGTGAAAGTCTTCTTCACGTAAAGCTCGCCAAGCGCTTCGCCCAACGAGCGGTCTGTGCTGGCAACGCAACGCTTCCATCTGGGCAGAATCTCCTGCGTGCCGTTCAGGAAGTGGCCGCCGAAATTAAAATCCTCCCGCACGAATGCGGAAGAGAGCGTTGACGCCGCCGAGTTGATAAGATGCCAGCGCATGTAGGTCTTGATGTCGTCGAGCGGCGTTTCGGTCAGCAGCTTGTCAACGGCCTTGAGGAATTCCGGATGCGCTACGTTCAGGTCGTTAATGCCTGTGAGTCCCAGTTCCGTCATGTAGTGCGTCCAGTTAAAATGCGGAGTCAACTCGTTCAACTGCGCCACAGTCATCTTATGATAGTTGGCCGCAGGCTCTCTCAATTGCTCGCGCGTGGCGGAAGCTTCTGCCAGCTTCGTCTCTATGCGCATGACCGTCTCGGCCTCTTCCTGCGCGCGTGTGCCCGCGTCGCCCGCAAGCTCGAACATGCGCGCTACGTGCTTCACATATTCCTCGCGCGTCCTCTTAAAGCGCTCGTCCTGCTTCGTGTAATAGTCTCGGTCGGGAAGTCCGAGTCCGCCCTGGCCTGCCTGCGCTATGACCTGCCGCGAGTTCTTGAAATCCTGCCCCGCGCCGAAGCCGAAGAGCGTAGGGATTCTGTGTGAATGAAAGACTGCGACCTCGCTTTCAAGGCTGGCCGCATCGTGTATCTGGTTTATTCGCTCGAACTCTGGCCGAAGCGGGTTGATGCCCTCGCGCTCTATCCCCGCCTCGTCCATGCAGCTAGCGTAGTAGTCGGCTATCTTCTGCTCGTTGGTGCCCGGCTTCAGGTTTCTCCTCGCAACAAGGCTTTCCAGAATCTGGTGCAGCACCTCTGTGTTCTGGTCTATCAGAAGCTGGAATCTGCCCCAGCGCGAATAGGCAGGCGGAACAGGGTTGCGCGCCATCCAGCCGCCGTTGGCAAACTGGTTGAAATCCTGGCATGCCCCGACGCTTCTATCCATACCGCTAACGTCGAAGCCGTGTACAGTTGTGGTTGATGAGCCGGTGTCGGCTCTACGGGATTGCGTTCGAGTCGAACTTTGTTGAGTCAGCGCCGCGCGGGCAGGCAAGCCTGTCAGCAAAGCCACGCCAAGCGTAAACGCGCAAAGGCTCAAGACAACACGCAGGGTCAAATACCGCATGACAAGACACCTCGCAATAAAGAATTTGGATTAATCCGGGGAAACCTATTTAACCAATCAGGGATGAGCCAATCATAACAGCAAGAGAAGGAATTTACGAGGAGCGGCGAAGCGTCCCGTTGAGTGTACGGGTCAGTAGCGCCGGAGAGAAGGGATGAGGGCGGAGGGATGAGGGATGAAATGGGTTGAGTGGAATTGCGTGTTGACGCAATTGCTCATTCTTATTCATCCCTCATCCCTCATCCCTTCTCTCCGGCGCTACTGACTTAATCGAGACATGCTACAGACTATCCGCGTTCTCATTCGTTATCTTTATCTTCACGCCTTTTGCTAGAATAACAGTGAATTCTCTACAAGCTCTTAGAAAATTAAAAGACAGGACATCCTCATGTATGTTGAAACCTGGCACAGAGCAACGCAGATACGAGCGCGTTAAAGTATCGCTCAACGTAAACTGGGGATTGACGAGGGAGTGCGTCAACAACGGTCGCATCACAAGCATAAGCCTCGGCGGCTACTTTCTACAGACCTCTTACAAACTCGGCGCTGGTCAGGGAATCCATCTACGCTTATTCTTCAGAGATGAACACATCCTGCGCGGCACGATAAAGTATTCGCTTCCTGAAATAGGCTCGGGCGTGGAGTTCGTAGAGTTGAAGGAAGAAGATAGACGGGCGTTGCAGGAGTTGATTGAATTTTATAAGAAGGGATAGCTCGGTGTGATGCTATTTGAAGAATTCAGAGCCTCTGGCGAGCCTGAATTTGTAGTAGTGCTGAATCGCTTTAAAATCGTCCCAGTTCTCGGTGACAACTATTGCGTCGTAACTCTTCGCGCTGACAGCGATGAGTACATCTAAAGCCATACGTTGCGATGCCCCGGGCATTAAGCGCAGCGCTCTTCCTTTGGCGCGTCGTCGCCGACCTTGAGATAACCAGTAGAGTACCCTGCTCGCCATCAGCCAATCATCAACGTCAGGGACAATCAGTGAATTA
>DATHJK010000329.1:0-10126 GCA_035316225.1 Pyrinomonadaceae bacterium | reverse complement strand
AGGGGTCTGGGATGTGCCGTCGTTGGAACTGCATCGCCCTGTCGCCGTCACACCATGCACGTGCCCGGGCATCTGAGTTACCAGTAGTGTGTCGCTTTCATTGCCGCCCACTTGGCCCAAGCTATAGCTGGACAATCCAGGGCCTTGGCCTGGATGGATGGGGACGCGACTGCGCATGTCTGGAAGCGCGAAAGTGGTCTGGCCGTTGCCGCCGTAAGTGGTGCCGAGGAGAGAAAAGAGCGCAGTGTTCTGGGCTATAGCCAAAATCTGGCCGTTGCATAACGCCCATCCTCGCGGCGCGAAATTGCCTCCGAACATAATGATTTCGGCTAAGAAGGGTTCGGACATAGGGTTTTCTCCTTAAAGATTTTGTAATTGACGATACCGGTTATTGAGATACATGCAAAGTATAGAATAGTCTCTCACAACCGATACATTGAATCATTGGGATTGCTAGCTGCTATCCTTTCGAGGAAGGTTGCCAATGCGCTACGCCTTACTAAATTGCAGCTAGGGAATACGGTGCTTAGCAAGAGAGAAGATTCTGTCTGAAGGCTATTCGGTTATCACTCCCCTCAATAAAGCGCGAGCATATATACACTGAAGTCAATGATAATTCAAGAGAAAGATTGCACTGCAAATCTGTTTCAGCAAAATTTTCCTGTTGAAAGTTTTCTTGATAAAGACTAGACTGCCAAACCTCTTGCCCAGACGCTAGAGAGTTTTGAGGAGGATTTTATTAATGGCTACATCACGCCGGAAGTTTTTAAAAACGGGAACATTGGTTGCTCTTACAGCCGGTCTCCCTTTAACTTTAGTAGGTACTGCTGCCGGAAAAGTGGCAACTGCTGGTGCTGCGAACGCTTCTACCCCCATGCGCAATTTTGGTAACGGGACATTTGAGCAGCATGTTGGCAGTAAGTTTCGCACCAGCGCGGGCGAGGCGAGCATAGACCTTACTTTGAAGAATGTCAGGCAACTGGCGCGACCGGCAAAGGGAAGACCCGCGCTGCCCGGAGGAGAAGGTTACGCGCTTACGTTTCGCGGTTCACATAGCAACCCCCTGGCACAAGACACTTACACATTAGAGCACGCCCGCCTGGGAACTTTCTCCATGATGCTCGTACCTGTAATAAGCAAGGATAAGAGCGCTAGGCATTACGAGGCAGTTGTCAATCGCCTCTTTTAACAATTTAGCATCGAAATAGTTTACCTTGATCTGCCTTAGGCACACGTGTGCCCGAGGCAGATAAAGATACGATGTTCAGACGCCTGCCTGGCCGCTTTAATCCCGTTCGAGCAGACGATTGAAGACAGCCTCGTAGTAGATCCCATCTTTTTCCTTAAACACAGGAACCAGAAACAGTTCGAAAGCACCCATCTGCTCGTGCTCCATCCCGAACAGGCCCTGTCTGAAGAGGGCATCCACAGGGGCGCGAAAAAGTATGGAGAACCGTTCCTGCACGCGGGACAATTTCAGTTCAGAGACCTCTACCAGTTCGACTTCTATGATCTGAGATTCGCTGAAGCGTATGCGAAACTTCGTATTCAACTGCTCGGAAAAAGTTGGGTGCGTTAAAAGCTCAGGCATCTTGTTATCATCCTCGGGTTCAAAAAAGTCGCTTGTGTACTTTCGTTAGACTTTATCTCTTCATACCGGCCTCAAATGTTGATCTTCATCAAACTTTTTCAAGCGACCTCTGGCCGCCGCTCCATGTGCAGGTACAATCCCTTGTCCTCGATGAGCGTGAACCCAAGCCGCTCGTAGAGCTTGAGAGCAGGGTTGAATGATAAGACGTGAAGGCGGACTGGAAGGCGCGCACTTTCGGCCTCTGCGAGCATCTCTCTTATCAGCCGTGTCCCCGTCCCACCGTTTCTGTATTCAGGCAGTATGGAAAGGTCAACCAGCCGCATCTCCTCTTCTGTACGGTTGACATAAAATCTGCCAGCCGGTTTTCCGTCAACGAGAATGATGCTGTGCCGTGCGTCGGGAAAGTTTTTTGTGTAATGCTCGGCCTGCGCACGAAACTGCGCATGCAGAAAAATCTCGCGCATCTGCTCGTCCCAGCCCGTAGCATCCATCTCTTCGGCGCGCGTGCTTGCGTAGAGCCTGTAGAGAAACGGCTCGTCCTCCGGGAGAGCTTTTCTTAAAGTGACAGCCATGCTTTCTCGATTAGTATTAGCAGTGTTGAAGGACGCAGATAAAGATTGTGCTAAAAGTTAAACTGCTTTTGCGCTCTCCGAGGCGTCCCGGAAGATTCCGCCTTACTTGATCTGAAGTGCTCAATCGCCCTGAGCAGCCGCCTCTTTCGGCTTGTTGGATACGACCTCGCCGTCCGGCATGATTATCTTCTCGTGGTCGGACGTGATGTGCTCGCCCTCGATTGTAATCTCGTCTCCGGCGGGCATTGTGACAGGGAGGTTATCAAGGAATCGCTCGGCGTCCAGCGCGGCCATGCAGCCCGTGCCCGCAGCCGTTATAGCCTGACGATAATAGTGGTCTTGTACATCGCCGCAGGCGAAACAGCCCGGAATGTTCGTCGCCATGGAATGGCCGTTGGTCTTAAGATAGCCCATCTCGTCCATATCGAGCTGACCCTTGAACAGTTCCGTATTAGGCTTGTGCCCTATGGCGACGAAGACGCCGTGACATTCAAAGATGCTGGATTCATTCGTCTTCAAGTTTTTGATTCGCACACCGGTCACGCCGTCTTCCATCGTCCCTAAAATCTCTTCGATTGCTGTGTCCCACAGAAAATCTATCTTGGGATTCTTGAACGCCTTGTCCTGCATTATCTTCGACGCGCGAAGTGTGTTGCGGCGATGAATGACCGTTACGCGCGCAGCGTAGCGCGTCAGAAACGTGGCCTCTTCCATAGCGGTGTCGCCACCGCCTACGACGACCAGATCCTTGTTGCGAAAGGCAGGCAATGGGCCATCGCACGTGGCGCAGGCCGAGACGCCGTTGCCGCCCAGTCCTTCCGGGACTTTGGCCTCGCCGGGAACGCCCAGCCACTTCGCAGATGCGCCCGATGCGATGATTAGCGTTTCGGCTTTGATAATCTTATCCGAGGTTTCGAGCGTGAAGGGGCGCTCCTGAAAGTCAACTTTCGTTATCCACGTTTCCCGAAACTCGGTGCCGAATCGCTCGGCCTGTTTGCGAAACTCCACCATCAAATCAGGCCCCTGAATCCCTTCGGAAAAGCCCGGATAGTTTTCCACTTCGGTGGTAATCATCAACTGCCCGCCCGGAGTGGTCTGCTTCTCTGTGTCTGCGGGCGCATCAACCAGAAGCGGATTAAGGTTGGCGCGCGCCGTGTAAATTGCTGCTGTCAGCCCCGCCGGGCCTGAGCCTATGATGACGACTTCCCTGTGCAGAGTCTCTTTCGACATCGAATCTTTTCCGTCTCTCCTTAGATTTTTTAAGCGCACCGTTTCTCGAAAGCCATAGCGCACTCTCAGGTGTAGCCTTTTAGTTTGCTCGTATAGTATAACTACTCCTGCAAAAGTAGTCGAACCGTTTTGCCAGGGCGTGCAGGCGTTTTCGGAAAGCTCCACCGCCACTGTTGTCCCAGAGAGAGACGCCGCCCGCCGCCGTAAAAAATTTTCAGGATGCAATTGTTGGATCAACCGGAAACTCGCGCTTGCGCCACGCGCGCTCTGGACACAATCGCCGTGCTCGGCGCAGGCACTATGGGTCACGGCATCGCTCAGGTCGCCGCCCTCGCAGGCTATCGCGTAATACTGCGCGACGTTGAAAGCGAAACTCTGGCGCGCGGCATCAAGTCAATAGAGCGCAATCTTAGTAAGGGGATCGAGCGCGGCAAAGTCACGGAAGAGGAGAAGGACTCGGCTCTTCAACGCATACGCGGCACGACTCAACTGGAAGAGATGGCTGGCGCAGACCTTTTCATAGAGGCCGCGCCCGAAATTATGGATTTGAAGCGGGCGATCCTGCGTGATGTGGAACGACACGCGCCGCGTGATGCCATCTTCGCCACGAACACTTCGTCGCTCTCAATAACGGAGATAGCAAGCGTATCGGCCAGACCGGAAATGATCGTCGGCATGCACTTTTTCAACCCCGTACACATCATGCGGCTGGTCGAGATAGTCGTAGGGCGCGAGACGAGTGACGAAACGGTTTCTACTGTGCGCGAAGTTGCGCGCCGTATGAGGAAAGAGCCTATAACGGTCAAAGACGTTCCCGGTTTCGCTTCAAGCAGGCTCGGCGTTGCTCTCGGACTTGAAGCCATGCGCATGCTGGAACAGGGCGTTTCGAGCGCGCGTGACATAGACACGGCGATGGAACTCGGCTACAACCATCCCGTGGGGCCATTGCGTCTGACCGATCTGGTGGGATTGGATGTGCGATTGAGCATAGCCGAGTACCTTCATCGCGCGCTCGGTTCCGAAACGTTCCGCCCGCCTGAGATTCTGCGGCGCATGGTTAGCGAAGGACGTTTGGGCAAGAAGAGCGGTGAAGGGTTTTATAAATGGGAAGAGGAATGATGGGCGATTGGGCGAGCGCGCAATCGAGCATGAGATTTCCGGCGCGAGACTTTTGAGATTCAGATGAGCACACCGCATCAGCCAGAGAGAAGATTCGCGTTGCGCATGGCGCTGCGCCTGCCCATAGTCGTTTCGGGTCGCTCCGAAGACGGCGCAGCGTGGAGCGAGCCAACGGAGACGGACGACATCTCTACGGGCGGCGCGCTCTTTCATCTCAACCAGAGGGTCGCGCGCGGCGAGCGTCTCTACATACGCGCACACAAGCCCGATGGCTCGCCCATCGAATCAACCGCTACAGTCATTCGCGTCGCGCCCGCCATCTACGGCACAGCGCGCGTCGGCGTAGCGATAAGCGAACCCACAGAGAACTGGCTGCGCCTCTTCGTCTCATGGGTCGCCGACGAGCAACCGGCGAGTTCAGAGAACGAGCAGGAGAAATCGTGAATCGTAAATAGTGAATAGAGGTTGAGAACTTTCGCAGTTTGCTTCTTCTATTCACTATTTACGATTCACGATTCACGTCTTTTGAGGTAAAAATGGCATCTTACGAAACTTTGCTTGTGGAGCGGCGCGAGCGCGTCGCAATCATCACGATCAATCGTCCTGAGAAGAGAAACGCGCTTAACATAAAGACGCGCGAAGAGGGCGCGTCTGCATTGGAAGAGTTGCGTGAAGATGATTCGGTCGGCGTTGTTGTATTCACGGGCGCTGGCGATAAAGCTTTCATAGCGGGCGCGGACATTGCAGAGTTCGCGGGGCGCACGGCGCTCACTCAGCGCGCAGTCATGTTGGGTCGCTCGCTCTTCACAGCGATTGACACTTTCCCGAAACCCGTCATCGCAATGGTTAATGGCTACTGTTTGGGTGGCGGCTGCGAACTCGCGCTCTCGTGCGACCTGCGCATAGCGAGCGAAGCGGCAAGTTTCGGTCAGCCCGAAATCAATCTGGGCATCATCCCCGGCGGCGGCGGCACACAGCGCCTCACTCGTCTGGTGGGCGAAGGCAAAGCTATGGAGATGATACTAACGGGCGAGATAATCAACGCGGAGACGGCGCTTCGCTATGGACTTGTCAACATGGTCGTGCCCGCCAGTGATCTTGAAGCGAAGACGATGGATATAGCTAATCGCATCGCGGAGAAAAGCCCCATTGCGCTTCGTATGGCGAAAGAGGCCGTGAAACTCGCCTCGCGCTCAAATCTGGATGAAGGACTGCGCCGGGAAGTTGATCTCTTCGCACTCTGCTTCTCAAGCGAAGACAAAGACGAGGGCGTCAATGCATTTCTTGAGAAACGCAAGCCCTCATTCAAGGGAAAGTAAAGGACAATTTTAGATTTGCGGTTATAACCGGATAATCCGGTCGTTGATGTTTCAAAACTCAAATTGCGTCACCATGCCCAATCGCAAATCTAAAATCTAAAATTCCCATGAGAATTATCGCGCTCATCATCGGTATTGCTATCGCCGCATGGGGCGGCGTCATAGCCTATCGCGCGCTCTTCATCGAACCGAGCGCGACCGCCGTCATTAGCACCAGCACAGGAGCGATACATCAATATCCGAACATGCTGCGCGTTGCCAGCGGTTTCATCATGCTCGTCTGCGGCGCGTGCGCAGCCTTCTTCGCCGCGCGCCGCAAACCTATGTGAACTGCTTGACGGATTTTCACCTCCTACGTTACTCTTTTCACTCGTCATACTCAGTGACGTACTTCGATACGGGGCCATAGCTCAGCTGGGAGAGCGTTTGACTGGCAGTCAAAAGGTCGGGAGTTCGATCCTCCCTGGCTCCACCAAAACCTTCTCATCAGAATAAAATAGCTCAGTAAAGTCCGCTTCATGCTATAAGTGAACCTATATTGGGTTCACTGAACCCTCATTGCTGCCTTGGAGTGACTGCTATGGGAACTGCTAAACCGGAACTAAAATCAGAGGCCATCCGTTTGCGCGTTGAGCGGCGAATGTCTCTACGAGAGATAGCCAATATGACTGGAGCGGCGAAAGGTTCTTTGAGTCTATGGCTACAACCCTATCCTTTAACCGATGAAGAGAAAAAAGCAAGAAGCAAAGTAGCCAATAGATATTCAACGCCAAAGAAGAGTCGCGGTGAGGAATCGAAGTATTACCAGGCAGTTGTTTTGCAGAACCTTACTAATCAACAAAGAGGAAGAGTGGCTGAGGCAGCGGCGCTTTTCCGTTTAGCCCTTCACGGGTTTGACGTATACAAATCAGTTTTTGATGGAGACAAAGTGGATTGTCTGGTACATGTTCCTGAGAGTGGGAGAATACTTAAGCTTCAAGTCCGTTGTGTTCATTCAACATCCAGACATGGCCTTCCGGTTGTCAGACTAAAATGCGCTGATGGGCATAACAAGCGCAGAAGATACAGAGAAGGCGAATTTGATTTCATAATCGGCTACTATCTCTTCAACGACACAGCTTATATTTTTTCCTACGATGAGGTGGCAAGACACAAAACACACGTCACCATCGCGGAAGCATATGCGGAGAGATGGGATAAGCTGAAAAGGTAGCTAAGAGGTTAAAAAGTTGAACAATAACTCAAGAGGTCTGTTCTCTAAAATCGGCGTGGCCTTTCAGCAAATAGATATATGAGCAAACACTCACGAGCAAACGAGCAGAGATTCTTTGACGCTCTTCCTCTCCCTGTCTACGAATGCTAGCCTGTGATCTATGGCACGTATTCCCGCCCAAGTATCCGATCTGCTGGACGATTTAGCTACAAACCTCCCCGTCATCCTGGGCAGGAACATGGTCGGCATCTACCTCTACGGCTCACTTACGCAGGCAGCGTTCAACTCCAAACGCAGCGACGTTGACTGCATCGTGGTGACCGAGCGAGACATGAGCAAGGCGCAGTTCAAGAAACTCGGCACATGGTTGGCTCATGCCGCGGAGTCGAACCCGTGGGCAACGCGCCTGCAAATTCTGTTTCTCATCAAGACGGAAGTCCTCACCATGAATTCCAAAGCCTGCCTCTATCAATTCGGACTCCTCAAACGTAGCGGCTCGGACGGCAACCCGATTATCTGGATGAATGTTCTGAAGAGCGGCGTAGTTCTCCACGGCCCAAGTCCTGAATCATTCGTCCCATTGATAACTCCTGAGATTTTATTTCAAGCACTGGAACGCGAGGTTAACTATTTGCGGGAGGAGATTAGCCAGAAGCCGGAGAGCGACTGGAGAGATGTTCCTTCGTATCGCGCGTATTCGGTGCTGACACTTTGCAGGATTCTGTATTCTTTCAGAAAGGGCGCGATTGTCTCGAAGAGGCGAGCCGCCACGTGGGCAATCAAAAACTTGCCGAAAGAGTGGCGCGAGCTAATTCTTCAAGCGCTGGAGACCTATGACGCTAATCACTCAATAGACATCTCGCTATCTCTAATCGAGCAGTTTATCGATTTCGCCGACGCCCAACTCCATGCTGCTCCGGTTAAGTCCTATCGCCAGCAACGTACAGGGCGGCACGGGGGAAAGACTAATGGTGATGGGGCAAAGTAGTCGGCCAAATAACTGATTCAACATAACTCATTTTAACTCGACTCGCGCCGCAGCGTTGCCTTCATGCTACGTTGAATGAGGCCATAACTAACCTCGCTTCTTATCTGGCCTGGCTGTAAAACCGTGGCTCTCCGGTAGTTTCTTAGAAGAAGAAAGATTCTGTTCCTGAATGGCTTTGGTTCGTTCCAGATTCTTCTTCTCTATCTCTTCTTTCAACCGTTTTTTAGCACGTTTATTCATAACAGGGATTATACAATAGGAAATAAGCTGTTATCATCCCATCAATGAGAAAGGGGAAAAACAGTCTCGCCGTCAAGCGCACCCTGACAGGATTAGGCTTATTCATGCTCAAGCCCATTCCAGCCGATAAAAAGATTGTCGAATACATCGGCCCCATAGTAACTAAAGCAGAAGTCGAGAAAGCCAGAGGGAAATACTTCTTTGAGCTAGATGAAAAGCGAGCTATTGACGGCAGCTCTCGCAAAAATATTGCCCGTTACATTAATCACTCGTGCGAGCCGAATGCCAAAGGATTTACTAACGGCAGGAAAATATGGATATGGTCACTGAGAGCCATCCAGGCCGGTGAGGAGATCACCATCGATTACGGTCAGGATTACATGGATACGTTTATTAAACGGTGCAAATGTGAATCATGCCCTTAAGGTAGAAAGCCCCGGATTACTCCGGGGCTTTCTTTATACCCGAATTCCTAACGCCGAGACTTTTCAGGGGAACATTGAACGTACGGGTAGTCGGGGCGATCTCTGGCAGAGAGTTGCGCAGAAGTGATCTGGAAATTCTCGCTCGCGCCAGGAATTTAGATCGTTCATCAGGCACTGATCTCTTAAACGCGAAGTGTATCGGCTCTCCAGCGTCTGACGGCGCGCTTGATTTCGTCACCCTTAGTCAACTTACCATCTAAGACTTGCTGGACAAGCTCTGGCAGTTCTTCGTCCGAAGCAAAACGCAGCGCCACAATCTGCCCCGTCGGCAAAGCCCCGGCGCTTTGGGCAAGCGTCAGGGGCAGAACCGTCTGGTAACGCAATCGCTCTTCGAGCCTGATCAACCGGTCTTGCACACGCAGCGCGTTAATGCGCGCCAGCCCGGTCAGGGCGAGCAACCCGACCGCGAGCACAAGCCACGCCGCATGATCCAGATCGCGAAAGCGGAATAACTGCACGGCGGCGAAGATAAAGTTCAGCAGGAACAACGGCATCAGGAAGAAATGAAACGGCGGATGCCATCGGGTATGGTTATCGTAGGTTTGGGGAGTCTCTGTCACGGGATTTTCCTCCAGTTGAAAAGCGGCGCAATGGGTTCGTCGCATACCAATAGCGTTCGGGGCAGAGGCCATGTCGAACCAGCGCCAGAGGGCGCGACCCATGCCCTGGGTTCAAGCGAACCTGTTATAAAGGGGACACGCGCTGCGACGCGCGCGCCGTCAAATGCTGGTCCTGCGCGGGCGTGAAATCTTCGCCGGGATTGACGAACTGGTCACGCTCGAATTTGTACTGCTTGTCGTACAGTTGTTTGTACCGCCCCTGCGCCGCGAGAAGCTCATCGTGCGTGCCGCGTTCAACGATCTCTCCGCCTTCCAGCACCAGAATCTGATCCGCGCTACGAATCGTAGAGAGTCTATGCGCGATGACGAAGGTCGTGCGCCCACGCCTCAATGTGCGCAGTCCGTCTTGAATTAAAGCCTCGCTCTCGCTATCCAGACTGGATGTGGCTTCGTCTAAGATAAGAAGTTTCGGGTCGGCCAGAATGGCGCGCGCGATGGCTATGCGCTGGCGCTGCCCGCCAGACAATTTCACGCCCCGCTCGCCAACCACCGTATCGTATTTCTGCTCGAAGCCTTCTATGAACTCTTCGCAGTGCGCTATGCGACCGACCGCCTGTATCTCCTCGCGCGTGGCGTGCGGGTTGGAAAAGGCTATGTTTTCCGCAATCGTTCCGTCGAACAGAAAGTTGTCCTGCATGACCACGCCGAGGTAAGAACGGAAGTCGCGCAGCCGCAACGTCTGTAATTCCTTGCCGTCAACTTTTATCATGCCGGAGACGGGTTGGTTGAAGTTCATCACCAGACTGATG
>DATHJK010000328.1:0-2313 GCA_035316225.1 Pyrinomonadaceae bacterium | reverse complement strand
CGCACGGCCACGTAAGAATCTATTAGCTGAACTTTACCCTCAAGAACGCTCTTGACTTCCGTTCCCGTCAACATCATCCCGGCCTCGTACTTGTCCGAAATGTGATACTCGTGAAACGCGGAGCGATTCGTAACCAGAGCTTTTTCCTCTTTTGTTGCTGCCATTATTGATAGATTTCGGTTCAACTTTCAAATTCTACGCGCAACGGTCGTGTCATCAACTCGCGCGCAGCGTCTCGCGCGCTCTTACCTTCATAGATAACCGCATTCACCTCTTCTGTAATAGGCATCTCGACGCTACATTCTTCGGCCAATCTCTTCACAGCTTTCGTTGTCTTCACTCCCTCTGCAACTTCACGCATCCCGCCCAATATATCTTCTATCTTACGCCCCCGTCCCAGTTCTTGTCCCACGAAGCGATTGCGCGAGAGGCTTCCTGTACAGGTGAGAACTAAATCGCCCAGTCCAGCAAGTCCCATCATCGTTTCAACTCTAGCGCCCTGCGACACTGCCAGACGAGTCATCTCGGCAAGCCCGCGTGTGATAAGGGCTGCGATGCTGTTAGAGCCAAAGCCAAGCCCTGCAACCATCCCGGCGGAAATAGCCATAACGTTCTTCGTAGCGCCGCCAAGCTCAGTGCCTACAAGATCACTATTGGTATAGAGGCGCAGGTTCTCGAAGCTTAAAAGTTTCTGCACCCTTCTGGTATCATCCGGATTTTCGCCCGCCGCGACAACTGCTGTGGGCTGACCGGCAGCGACTTCACCGGCGAATGATGGCCCGGAAAGACAGACGAATCGCGGCGGAAATTTTTCGGCAATTACATCTACAAGAACCTGCGAGATTCGCTTCCCTGTCTCAATCTCTACTCCCTTCGTGGCGCTTACGAAGAGCATCTCAGGCTCAAGCAGGGGAAACATCTTTTCAAGGAGCGTCCGCGTCGCGTGCGAAGGCGAGGCTAGCAAGACAATCTCCGCCGCGCTCAGAGCCTCTTCCAGATCATTTGTTGCGCAGACGTTTTCCGGTACGCTGTGCTCTGCAAGATAAACCCTGTTCACATGCTCGGAATTGACCTGCTCCACGACATCAATGTTTCTTGACCACAGCCGCACGTCGTGTCCCGCGCGCCCGGCGATTATACTCAGAGCCGTGCCCCAGCTTCCTGCGCCAATTAGAGCGACTCTGCTCATCTGAATTTACTCTCCGTGCCACTGAAAAGCCTGCCTATGTTCGCACGGTGCATGAAGATTATCAGTGCGCCGCCAATGATTGAAGCTATCAGAGTCGGTACGAAATCGGGCGAGTGCTTGAACGAAGCTATCAACCAGACGAGTAGCGGCAAGGCTGCGGTCGCTGCGATAGAGCCGAGCGAAACGTAGCGCGTTGTAGCGACGACCAACAGGAAGATCAGAGCCGAGATTGCCACCGCCAGCGGCGAAAAGCATAGGAACGCACCGACGCCGGTTGCCACTCCTTTGCCGCCGCGAAATTTCAGCCAGATGGGGAAAACGTGACCCGCGATTGCTATTATCCCGGCAGCAGCGACCCAGAAATTTATACTGAAATCGTCCGTCAAAAACTTTCGAGCCAGCAGAACCGCCGCCGCACCTTTCACAGCGTCAAGCACCAGCGTCAGGACGCCTGCGAATTTCCCCGCGCGCCTCGATACGTTCGTCGCGCCCGTAGCGCCCGAACCGGATTCGCGCACATCCACGCCCTCCTTCGCGCGGACTATCAAATAGCCGAAAGGGATTGACCCCAGCAGGTACGCGATGATTAGCAGCAAGATTGGTTTCAAGCGGCCTCGCAATAAATGAATAAGGTCAGTACCGACCGCTTAAGCCGGGCGGGGAGTAAAAGGGATGAGGGATGAGGGCGAAGGGATGAATAAGAATGTAGTGAACAGGTCAACATGCAATTCATTCAACCCATTTCATCCCTCATCCCTCATCCCTCATCCCTTCTCTCAGGCGGTACTGACCTCATCTTTAAGCATGAATCAAATCAGACGACGGCGCAGAAGGTCTAGCGCGGCTTGCGATGCGCGCCAGCGAATCAGGTAGCGGTCACCCGGAATGCGAAGCTTGCGGTGCTCTGTGTGAGCATCGTCGGCCAGGGCTATGAAGACAAGGCCCACGGGTTTTTCTTCAGTGCCTCCGCCGGGGCCTGCTATGCCTGTTATGGCGATTCCGAAATCAACTTCGGCACGCGCCTTTATTCCTTCGGCCATAGCTTCGGCAACTTCGGCGCTGACAGCCCCATGCTCAAGAATCAACTCGGAATCAACGCCGAGCGCTCTTATCTTCGCATCGTT
>DATHJK010000327.1:0-5346 GCA_035316225.1 Pyrinomonadaceae bacterium | reverse complement strand
CGCCAGCACAGCCCAGAGCAGCAGCTTAAAGATATTGATAACGCTGGCTTCGTGCTGTCCCATGCGCCGCTTAAGCCACGTGTGCAGATCAGTCTCGAAGGTATAGATCAGGTACAGCGCAAGCAGGACGAAGCTAGTCGTCAGAAAGAAGGCGATGAACCTATGATTACGATTTGGCCGGGAAGCTTTCACAAATTTTTGCACTTTACCTCACCCAGGCGAACGCGAACGCTAGAGCTATTCTTTTATCATTAACCGGAAAAAGTTTGTAGTAGAGGTAGAGGAATTACCCTCTACCCTGATTCATAAAATTCAAGTTGAACTTACTGGAATAACAGGGGCGGGGGCAAGGCCATGCAACTAAATAACAGCATAAAGGAGAATTATCATGCAGGAATGGGAATACAAGATTGTCCAAATAAATAATAGGCGGGAGTTAGAGTTAAATCGCTTAGGAGAGCAAGGGTGGGAGCTAGTCGCTGTTGATGAGCTTGGCTATTATTACTTCAAACGCCCTAAATTCTAGCAACACAGATTTCAGGCACCACCCAACTAAAAATCTTTCATCTCTGAATGATGCTCGGAAAGATTTTGGTCAGAATGAAGAGCAGCGAGAGCGCCGAAACGAATATAGCTGTGAGCCACGCGGCGATGTTGTAAAGAGTGCCGTTGGTATGCGTGCCCATCAGTTCGCGGTCGTTAACAAGGCGCAGGATGGCAATGAGCAGGATAGGCAGCAGAAGCCCGTTGACCACCTGCATGTTGAGCAGCGCATCAATTAGCGGCAGCCCCGGCATCATGGCGACGAGCGCGCCGACCGCTACCAGGAATGTAAAGATGCCCAGAAATATCGGCGCTTCACGAAAGCTGCGGGAAACACCTTTTTCAAATCCGAGCGCTTCGCTTATAGAGTAGGCGGTCGAGAGCGGGAGCACGCCTGCCGCGAGCATGGAAGCGCCGAAGAGTCCGACGGCGAAGAGAAGCTCGGCGTAATGCCCCGCGAGCGGTCTCAAAGCCTGAGCCGCGTCAGCCGCAGACTCTATATGAATGCCCTGCACGTTGAGCGTCGCCGCCGTCGATATGACTATGAAGAAGACAATCAGGATTGCGAAGATCGTGCCCACCCACACGTCCGCTCTTGTCAGCGCGTAGTCTTCGGACGTGACGCCTTTCTCGACAACGGACGATTGAACGAAGACCTGCATGTAAGGTGAGATGGTCGTGCCTACGACCGCGATGAAGGTGTAGAGATAGGCCGCGTCGAGGCTGATGTGTGGCCGCACAAGATTGAGCGCAACGTCGCCCCACGCGGGCCGTGCCATAAATGCAGAGACGACGTAGCCTAAAAACACCAGTGACATCACAAGAAAGACTCGCTCGACTCTTCTGTAAGAGCCTTTAACGACGAGCCACCAGACCAGCATCGCCGCAATCGGCACAGACAGGTAGCGCGGGATGCCGAAGAGTTCCGAAGCAGCAGCTATACCTAAAAATTCAGAGACAGTGATGCCGCCGTTCGCAATCAGAAGCGCCAGCATCACAAGAGCAGTCCATCGCACGCCAAATCGCTCGCGTATCAAATCCGCGAGACCTTTGCCCGTGACCGCGCCCATGCGAGCGCACATCTCCTGCACTATGCCCAGAGCGATTGTGATTGGGATGAGAACCCAGAGAAGCCTGTAGCCGTAGTCTGCGCCGACGGACGCGAACGTTGCTATGCCGCCAGCGTCATTGCCTGCATTGGCCGCTATCATGCCGGGGCCGAGGATTGCCAGATATGCCAGTAGACCTCTGCGCTGCGCGACCGTGCGGCGCACACCACGAGCGCGCCGCAAAAGACGACGCCCTGCGACCCTGACTGTTGCGCGCGCAGACATAATTTGGAGGGTCTCCGTCAGTCATATTTTAGATTTTAGATTAAGAGACTATTTCAGAATCTGAGCAAACACTCAACCCTTCGCGCGCTTTCTTTGCGCCTTTGCGTCTTTGCGTGAGATAGGTTTCACGCAAAGTAATGCAAAGAGGTTTTGAAATATTCTCCAAGTTGATGAAAGGCATGCTGTCTATAATTTCAGCGTTTAACCCGGAATCTAAAATCAACTGAACACTCTAGGCATTCGTTGCCGCCAGTCTTTAGGCAGCAGCCATTCCATCGCGTCGTCAACGGTGACGATGCCCAGAATTTCTCCGGCTTCGTCAACAACGGGAAGCGCGAGCAGGTTGTATTCTGCGATTCTCTGGGCCACGTCGCGCGCCGCGTCGTCCGCGTGCGATACCTGAAAGTCGTCACGCATGACCTCTTCCAGCAGCAGGCCGGGGTCTGCCAGAATCAGACTGCGCAGCGCTATTACGCCCGCAAGCTTCCAGGAGTTTTCTTCCTCTACGACGTAGAGGTAATAGATCATGTTCGGCGTCTCTGCCATCTCGCGCAAGCGAGCGAGCGCTTCGCCTACTGTCAGGTTGCGCGGCAAACTGACGAACTCCGTTGTCATCAACCCGCCAGCCGTGTCGTCTTCGTAGGGGAGAAGCTCCGCGACATCGGCCTGCTCCTCGGTCTCCATTCGATTGAGAAGGTCTTCGGCCTTCTCTTCAGGCAGATCGCCCAGAACGTCCGCCGCCTCGTCCGGCGACATCCATTCGAGTATGTCTGCGGCGCGCTCTTCGTCCATATCGCCGATGATGCGCGCCTGGTCTTCGGGTGGCATCTCTTCCAGCGTCTCCGCTGCGGTCTCGTCGTCCAGAGATTCGATCATCTCCGCGCCATCTTGATAAGAGAGCGCTTCGGCAAGGCGCGCTATCTCTACGGGATGAAGTCGCGCAAGTTTGCCGCGAGAAGATTTCAACTGAACGGTCGCTGCATCCGTAGCCAGGTAGCCCACGTCTGCCCAGTCAATCACTTCGACAGTACGTTTAGAGCCTACGAACCCTGCTGGCATGAGCCTGCGCCAGAGTCCCTGAAGGCTTACGTCCGCGCCCGTTACGCGCCACTCGCTGGCGGCTTCAATCAACTGCACATCGTTTACGCGCACCACGCGCTTGCCATCAACGTCAATCAACTGCTTATCAAGAACATCGCGCGCCAGAAGCACTTCGTTCTCTCGTCGCGCGAACGGCCTTAGATCGAGAATGTCAGAGTTTAGGCGCGCGCCGCCTGCATTGAATTCGGCTATGCGCCAGCGCGGAAGGAAGAAGTCGCGGCGGCGGTAACGCGCGACGAAACCGGACACGGGCGGGTGCTCGTCCTCGCCCAGACGCACTATGACATCCTTGATCGCCGCCACGCGCTCGCCGTCCAGGTCGAGTATGGGGCGACCCAACACTTGAGAGAGATAAAGCATTGCGAAAGACTCTCGACGCCCGACTTGTGTATTACGCAGCCGGATGATAACACGCGGCGGAGCCGAGTATGAAGACGGTTCCAGATTCTAAGTAGGAAAAATCATAGTAGCCCTTAACGGGGGTTCTCAAAGTTTAGCAGTTTGCAAATTCGCTTCTGCCGGATGTGCAGGATGCCAGAGCAAGTTTGTAAATGATGAGAGAAAAGCTGAGAAAAATCTCAGGATTGTTGATTGGCATGTCAGTTGATGATGAGGCGAAGTGGAGCAGGGGGCATGAGCCTCTTGAAATTCTTTGATCGGTAAGGAAGGTTACCATGAACACCATCGTCGTGACATACCTCGTTTACTTAGGCATCAGCATCGCTCTCACGGTGTGGGTCGCGCAGACGCTTCACAGCAACGGGCGCGTCTTTCTGGTTGACGTGTTCCAGGGCAACGAGGCTCTGGCCGATTCCGTAAACCACCTGCTGGTCGTTGGCTTCTACCTGATAAATCTTGGCTACGTGAGTCTGGCGCTCAAGCTGGGCTACGAAGTGAACAGCCCGCAGGCTGGAATCGAAGCGCTGTCGTGGAAGGTAGGGCTGGTCTTGCTCGTGCTGGGCGGGATGCACTTCTTCAACCTGTACATCTTCAGCCGCATACGACGCAGGCACACGGAGTTTCCTGAAAGCGACCCGATGCCAAGACCGGGCGCATACGCCGATTACGAACAGAGTTAATCGCGCGCTTGCGGGATTTAGTCCTGATCCAGCAGCTTTGTAGTGTTCTCTGTTACGCTCGGCGGCTGAATAATCTCTGCGGTTCTATGGCGCGTGGAGGTGAAATCAGCCGCCGGGACTGTTTGCTGCGGGGGCAGAGCATAGTCGCGCGGTGCGTCACCAAATTGCGGCGGACGATAAAGGTCTTGCGCCTGGGCCGTCTCTTCGCCGAAGAGTTGGAAGTAGAGTGTCCAGAATAGACCGATTATAAAGACCGTGAACGGGACGATGAGCGGGCCTGGCGAATCAGCTTCGACGCACAGAGCGAAGGCAAAGGGTAGCAGAAAGGCGCTGACGAACATTATCTTTGCGCCCTGTTTTATCCGACGTTTTTTCGCGCTGCTTCGTGGCGCTCGATTCGATTGTGGTTCGAGCGCGCCGTGCTTCAGCAGGTGTACTACCACGTCCAGCCTCAAGCCGCAGCGCGAGCAGAAGCGCACTTCATCGGAAACTTGCTGCTGGTTGCATCTGGGACAATACATCTGGGCTTTCGTCTCGACTTGCAGTTAAATTACGATACAGGCGACATACAGCCGCATTCCTTCTCTAAAGCCGAACGCACAATAATCACGTTAGCAGGCTACGACGCGAATCTAAAAAAAGTTCATGCTCCCCTACTGCTTATCTGTTCTGCGCGCCCGCGCTCAGAAGTTCTACGGCGCGGTCCAGCGCGCGGTCGCGGTGGGCTAAAAGGTCTCGGCGCTCAAGAGTGATCTTTTCGTCCGGCACGACGCCGACGCCTTCGAGCCGCACGCCATTAGCCGTGCGATAGTCCATCTCGCTCACGTCCAGTTGGCCGCCGTCTGGCAAGGTGTGCGCGCGGCGTATGGCAAGCACGCAGCCGCAGGTTTGCCCTCCCACAGTCATAGCCCGTCCCGCACGCTCCATCGCCGCGACGAAAATCTCTGCGGCACTGGATGTTCTTTCGCTGGTGATGATGACGAGCGGCGCGTCCGTACGAGTTATAGAGTCCGGGGATAAGAGCATGGCCGAGCGCGTGCGCGGCTCAAGCGCGACACGACCGGCGCGGTCTGTGAACTGGCCCAGACTGTTCCCGGCTGGCAGGAAGCCGGAAGCGATCTCCGTCATGGCTTCCGCATCGCCGCCGCCGTTGTTGCGAAGATCAAGTATCAGCCCTCGCGCATTGCTCAACTGTTCTTCGAGAGCGCGCATAAAGTCTCGCGCTATCACAGGGGTGAACGCGCTGAATTCTACTATCGAATAACCATTGCGCAATCGCTGAATGTGAA
>DATHJK010000326.1:0-12707 GCA_035316225.1 Pyrinomonadaceae bacterium | reverse complement strand
TGGCTTCAGTAATTTTTAGGTGGCGGGTTGATTAGAAGGGATGAGGGATGAGGGCGAAGGGATGAATAAGAACGGAGTGAACAGGTCAACATGCAATTGACTCCTTCTTATTTCATCCCTCATCCCTCCGCCCTCATCCCTGCTCTCCGGCGGTACTGACTTTCCGGCGACTACAGCAGCAAAGTCTCAACACGATGCGCGTGTACCATCTCTTCACACGGTGACCATGCGAAGACTGTGAAGCGGCCATCTTGTGATGCCACCAGGGCAATAGAGTCGCGCTGATCCTGTACGAACTGGGCGGCAGATAGGTGACGTGTTCCGCCAAATTGTACAGGATGGACTATAGAGGCTGCGCCGCCGACAACAGGTTCCGTCACAACCACCTGCTCGATCTGCGCAGACCCCTCTCGCAGCGCGATCTTCGCGCCGAATGCGAGCAACTCATACTGATTGCTAATCACCGTAGCCCCGTCTACTGCGGTCAATCCCGCAATAGCTTCGATGGCATCCAGAAGCGACTCTTGCCACAGACGCTTGTTCCGCGCTTCTTCGTCTTGCCGCATGAGGTCGGCTAACTCGGAATATGGAGGCGACACAGAGTAGGAAATGGGTTGCACGATTGAATCCCGCCACGCTTCAGACCCTTGCTGTACGACGAGGAGGCTTCCGCCTCGCCCGTGCGCGCGCATGGAGACGGCCAGTTGCACCAGCACGCTCACAGAATTTGAATCGAAGCCGGGCGCGCCAAAGCCCAGCAGCGAGGTGAGCAGCGCCGGACAGTCCGGCAAGCTTGCGCCCTCTTCGTCCACAATTTTTATCTGGTCGCCCTTGAGCACCGCGACATTGACGAACTTTCCAGGGTCTTGACCGCGACGATACTTAACGACCAGCAGCCCGGGTTCTATGACCTCCAGCACTAAGCAGAGTCTGGGGATGGTGCGCGTGGTTCCCCAAACGCACAGTTGGTCATGGTCGTGCCAGACGCCCAGATGGATTCCGGGTCGCTCCACAGCAGGCGCAAGCCGCGCTAAAGCTGCGGGGGTGAGCGGAAGCATCTGCTCGAACATGAGCGGTTGACCGGCCTGCTCCGGTGGAAGGAAGGCGAGTGATATTTTCGGTGAGTAACCTTCTTCACGCCGCAGGCTAGCCCAGAACGCGGCATCAATGATCGCTTCTATAGTTTGAGCGTCCGGTTGTAACGCAAGCTCTTGCGAGTCGTGCTTGAGCGCCGCCGACATATAACGCAGGAAGTGCGCTTGCACGGTACGAGCTACAGCGCGAGCAGCCGGGTATGAGGGTCCTGTCATAGCTAAATAACCTGAATCAACCGACGAGCCACAGCGCAAGATTGCTCACGTAAGTCTTCACGTCTTCCATCTTCTCAGGCTCTCTATTAATCTGGTCGCCGGGCGGCTCCGCAAGGAAGCTGGGGCAGCCTTTCGAGAGGTCCCAGTTGTAATCTACGAAATGATGAAAGCTGGACTCTGCGACAGCCCTCCCGAGCTTGTTCCCGTGTCTGTCATCCACACTCTCGAACGCGACCATAAGGTTGAACGGGCGCGCCGTAACTTTACTCCGACCCGTTGCTATCACACGCGCGTGGTCTTCACCTTCAGGCACGCCAACCCCTCCTTCGTGCGGGTGCGCCGGGAAGTATTCAATCATGCCAGATGGTGATTCAGGGTTGCGCAGAAGTTCGTGAACCGGCTCAACCGGCATGATTTTCTGGTAATCGCCGTTACTACCCGAATGATAGTTCGGCCACGAAATAGTCTTCGTGTCCTGATCGTCGCGCTCGTGGCGCGACTCGTCCGGGTCCTGATGTTTAGTATGAAAGAAGTGTGCCCGACCTACGCCGCCGAGAGTGCAAAGAGACGATCCCAAATCCTGATGGTCGCGCGTGGCTAAGATGCCGCCGCCGCGCTGGCGAAAGCGCGTGATGCCCTGGCAATCGGCCACTGTCAGCCCGTCGCCCGTGTCAACAGCGAAGAGCCACAACTCGTCTAAGTCTGTCGAATCGAGTCGGCTCAGCACCTCGTCGTCGCCGTCGTCGTTCGTTTTACGATTGCGCGCCGTGACTTCGCAGAGCGAGCGCCCTTCTTTATCCTTGAGCGAATTCAGATGCTCACGCAACAGTGAAAATCTGTCTATGTTCCAGTCGTCTTCAATGGCCGGAATGGTCGTCTGCAACAGAATGCGAATTGGTCTTTTCATACGCTCACCGTGCCGGGTTATAAAAATTTTCCGCTCCGAGTTGCTTCTTTATAACTTAATTTCGCTCGCCGTTACAGCACAGGCGAGTTTGTAATAGATGTTCCAGACGATTCATAGTTGCTGCTTCCCGGCGGAACATTTATAGCTGTTTGCGATTGAATGCAATTTGCGCGAGGCAAGACTTCAAGCCAGTCCTGAATAGTTGCGCGAAGCCCGCTACACTTTAATCTCCCAAATGGGCATCTCCAGCAAATCTTCGCGGACGGCGAAGCCGTGCCGCATGTAGAGAGAGCGGCTGCGCTCAGTGGGCCAGAGAATCACCGCATGTACATCACGCGCCTTACACCAGTCGAGCGCGTCCGACAGCAGGCGCGAGCCTATGCCCCGGCCACGAGCACCATCACTAACATAGAAGTTCGTAAGGTAGGCATAGCATTCGGACTCAGACCTCGGATTAGGAATTTTTTCAATGACCTGAATCCAGAGATGCCCTACAAGCACACCATCCATCTCGGCTATCCAGCACCGCCAGGGGCTGTCTTCCCGTAAACGCTCTTCCATCCATAGACGACAACGTTCTACAAACTCATCTTCATTCTCGCTCACGGTGCCGGTGCTTGAGCGGAAAGCGTATCGAAATTTTGCAAGCTGAAGGGCATCTGCTTTTGTGGCGAGTCGAATGCTGGTGTCAACAGCGCCCGGACTTTTCAATCTTTCAATCATGACTATAGAAGGGAATTCAAGACGGCAAACTTTCGCATCAAGTCTTCATTAACGGTTATTGAGCAGAATGGACGCGGCGGACAGACATCTCCTTATGAAGATGCCATGTCATGCCGCCGTCCGAAGAAGTAACGCGACGCCAGTGAAAGGATTCAGGAGTTATCTTAGAAAATATCCATCGCATCATCGAGCCTTCTGTGTGGCGTCCTTCAAGCACAATCTCGTCACCAATCTCGCGCGCAATAAATATTAGCAAGTCGCCGTTTGAAGGGCTAATGTAGGTGACGCGCCATGCGTCTATCTCTGGATCATAGAAGCGAATAGTCGTGCCGTAATCGCTTTTCACACCACTTATCTTATCGCGCTCAGAACGGCGCGGAATTATCCACACGTCCTGCGTAGCCCGCCCCTCAAGAACCCAGCCCCAGTGCCATTCAGCTTTTTCGGTCTGCACAGTCCCTTCTGGGCCATACACTGTGAAGTCTGCTTCCCAGTCGCCTACGAATTGCCCGAAGAGCATCAACTTGTCGGCGCGGTCAGCAATGGGAGAATCAGCGACGAGACCCTGTATGCTTGTATGCGTAGATGAATCGGTCATTAATCACCTCCATGACGAACCCGCATCGGTTCATAGGCAAAGCGAAGTCGCGTGCGCGTTCACTCATTATTAATAGAATGACGGGCGCTCCGATCTTGCACTTTCTTGCGTTTTTCAACTTCGGCTCTGCCTATAATAATATCCAATCTGCCATCTACAATAGAACTAAGTGACGAGTCAGTTAAAGAATTAAGGCCAATATTTTCTGCTGATTGATTTCGACTTGAATCGTTACCCGGAACTGAAATCATAGTAGCAGGTCGGTTTCGATTCGAGAGAGCCGGTATTTATCGGGTCAGAAGTTCAAACTGAAACCGCCGCCGAAATTATTTGACAGTTCCGGTAATTCGGGGTTATGGTGCGTGCGCTTAATACGCTCTAAACCTCTACTTGAACAGCCTGGAATATTCAATGCAAGAGCAGTATTTGTCATAAGCGCATATGCGTGGTAAATCCGGCAAGTCATCGCTGTCTCATTGACTTCACAATTAATGGAGTACATATGGCAACAAAGCCCGGCTATCCTCAGCCGCTATCCAGACCCTTAAAGATATATGCTTTCGACCCCATGGTCGCACTATCTTCTAACGACACTACGATTGCGCGCTCCTCAAGCAAGAAAATAAGCGTTGATGTTGCCAACGAAAAGCTGGCACCGGGGCCGCAGGGCGCGCGTATTGAAGTGATTGATTATGACGGTCCAAACCGCCGCTACTACACCCCTGTGGATTTGAACGATCCGGCTATCCTGATGCAGGGGGGGCTTGAACCGGCGGAGTCCGACCCGCATTTCCACCAGCAAATGGTCTATGCCGTAGCGATGAAGGTGCTTGAAAATTTCGACCATGCGCTAGGGCGAAAGCTCAGGTTTCTTAAGGTGAGCAAAGACAGGCAGGGGCGTGAGAAATTCATGAGCGTTCCGCTGCGAATCTTCCCGCATGCGTTCTGGGGAGCGAACGCCTTCTATGACCACGACCTGATCGCATTGCTCTTCGGCTACTTCAACGCCAGCGCAGCCGACCCCGGACAAAACATGCCTGGGCAGACCATCTTTACATGTCTCTCTCACGACATCATCGCTCACGAAATGACGCATGCTCTTGTGGATCGTCTGAAAAAATTGTTCACCGAGCCGAGTAACCGTGACGTGCTGGCTTTCCACGAAGGCTTTGCGGATATTGTGGCTATCTTTCAGCACTTTTCGTTCCCGAGTGTGCTGCGCGAGTTCATTCAAAAGACAAGAGCTAATTTGCGTGAGAACACTCCGATGGTCACGCTCGCGCAGCAGTTCGGGCGCGCCACAGGTATAGGAGACTCGCTTCGCTCGGCCATTGACGAGCCTGACCCTCGTCACTACGAAACGGCGACAGAAGTTCACACCAGAGGTTCGATACTTGTCGCCGCAGTGTTTGAAGCTTTTTTCGTAACCTATCAGAGGCGCATTGACGAACTGATTCACATCGCCACGGGCGGCACAGGCATACTTCCCGAAGGAGACCTATTCCCGGAGTTGGTAAATCGTATCGCCAACGAAGCTTCGCAGACGGCACAGTCTATTTTGACGATGTGCATACGAGCGTTCGATTATCTTCCCCCGGTTGACATCACTTTCGGCGATTATCTTCGCGCTCTTGTCACGGCGGATCGTGAGTTGCTCCCGGAAGATCAGTACGGTCAGCGCGCCGCCGCCATTGAAGCGTTCCGAAGGCGCGGGATATACGCAAAGAATGTATTTTCGCTCGCCGAAGAATCTCTATTGTGGGAGTGCGCCGATGAGGAGCACTTCGAGCCGTTTCCGGGCGAGACGCTGAGAGAAGAGGTCATCAGCGATGCGCAGGAAGTCAGCTATGTAAATCTGCCCAAATCAGGCAAGCACTATCCTCATCATAAGTCGCGCCAGCGATTCAACAACTTCCATCATGTCCGTAAAAATAAGGAGGAGATGCGGGCGTGGGCTAAGAAACATGCCGCGAAACTGGGACTTGACCCGGCGCTTAAGATAGACCCTATAGGCTTTCACGCTTCGTTCCGCATTTCGCCGCAAGGTCAACTGGTGGTTGAGACCGTGGCGCAATTCGTACAGACGCTCCCTGAAACGGCAAACTCGACCTCGGAAGATTTCGGCGGGGTTCCTTTCCGGGCCGGATGCACCGTCATCGCTTCGGCAGACGGCAGTGTGCGATACGTTATACGAAAGCCCATGGTCTCCAAGAAGGTGAGCAAGGCAATGCATAACGAAGCCGCCCAGCGCCTTGAAGAGCAGCGTGGCTTCGTAAATAAGTTCGATAGCATAGACCCTCGAAATCCTTGGTACAGCCCGCGCGAGTATGAAAAGCGTGTCGCTCTGGCGCTGAATTTCGAGGCCCTTCACAGGAGGGCGATACTATGAACCCCAAGCCCAAACTTTCCAGCAAGGCCATCACCGTCAGGATGTATTACGTAGGCTTTGGCGACTCGTTCCTTCTATTCGTCCCTGCGTCTGACGGAAGACACCGCAAGATTCTGATTGATTGCGGCAAGCACCAGCAGAGCGTTAAAGCTCCGAACATCGCAGACGTTGCTCAGCAGATAATAGAGGACGCGACCGATGCGGACGGCGTAGCGCGAATTGATCTGGTCATTGCCACGCACCGGCATCAGGATCACGTCTCCGGTTTCGAGAAGCCGGGCTGGGATAAGGTAGAGGTCAAAGAGGTCTGGATGCCCTGGACGGAAGACCCTAATGACCCGAAAGCCGTGGAGATTCTTAAAGCCCAGAGCACAACTGCCGGGGCTGTGCATAAGGCTGCAAAGAAGAAGGCCAAACTCACGTTAGGCGCGACACAGCAAGCGGCTTCGGCGGCGGCGGCTTTAGCCGAAAATTCGTTGACGAATGCGAAAGCGATGAAAACATTGCACGCAGGCTTTGCGGGAGGGAAGAAGATACCGCGCAAGTTTCTGCCTCATAAGGATCGCACGGCTGATACGTTTCAGGTGGCGGCGCTGCCTGACGTTAATGTACACGTCATGGGGCCTTCGCGCGACCCCAAAGTGATTAACGATCTGGAGGATGCAAGCCAGGAATACCTGCTGCTGGCAAGGTCTGAGCCTACGGCCTCAAACCGCGCCCTGCCCTTATTCCAGAATCTTGCCCTGCATCCCAAAGAGTTCGCCGCAAAGCACAAGAGCCTTACACTCAAGTCCACAGATATACACAGGCTTAATAACATAGGTGATGACCGCGAGCTGGCGGCGGCAATCAGCAACGAAGCGGCTGTCAACGGGACGAGCCTGATGATAATGTTCGAGATAGGGAAGGCTTACATGCTGTTCCCCGGTGACGCGCAATGGGGCACGTGGAATGCGGCCATGAATGATACGGAATGGCACGAGCTACTGAAGAAGAGTACCTTCTACAAGATAGGACATCACGGTAGCCATAATGCCACTCCCATAGATTTCGTCGAAAAGATTCTGCGCCAGGATCACTTCATAGCAATGGCATGCACGGGGCCGACCCAGAAGTGGACTGACACCATCCCCAGACCCAAGTTGATGAAAAAGCTGAGTGAGATAGCGAAAGGCAAAGCAAAGGGAGTAATTCGGAGCGACAAGCAGAAGAAGCCCTACGTTGATCTGAATGTTCCCATTACAGGCGCATGATTCATTAAGAGATTCTTAAAGCAGGGCATGTATACGGCGTTTCGCGCATTTCAACTCTGCCCGGACTTCCATAAATAGAGCACGCTTGACCGAACCTATCTTCGTATCTTTCTGCCCTCTTTTCTCACGATCTATCATAGTGGACGTGACAGCAATCGCCGGGATACGCTATGCTCTCACGTCCGAAAGTTGTTTGAAATTCTCGTAAATCTTTGGTCTTCAATTTTGCATTTTTACTTCTTCAGGAGAGGTGCAGGAGTGGTTTATCTGGCAGCACTGGAAATGCTGTGTACGGCAAAACCGTACCGTGGGTTCGAATCCCACCCTCTCCGCCATATATTTTCATGCTGAAGGTCGAAGCGCGCAGTAGATTGTTACTCTGATTTCCTATTTCTCAAGTAGTGTCTTGATTTGACAAATAGAGGCCGACATTTATCCGGCTGTGATTTTCAATTTTAGGATTCGACCAATTCTCTAGGAGCAAATAAGCGATGAAGGCTAGAAGTCTGTACGTTGCTGCGATGATGAGCGCTCTTTTTGTCGCTCAAATATTGATTTTCGCCGCAGAAGCTCAAGCGCAACGCCGTCCGCAGCAACGCGGTGCCATTTGCGGCGACCCGACATCTCATTGTCCTACGACAGCTACCTTTGAGCCATACGACCTTCCGTTTCGCATCCCGCGCAACGCCGTCATATGGGAGTCTGAAGATTTCTACGCGCTAATTTTGCGCAGTATGCGCTATACGGATCAAACCTGCGAGCGGAATTTTATTCCCGAAAGCGCGCGGCTGGCGGCGCAAGAGGAGTTTCCGCATAACAAGGTTTTCGCTACGCGGTGTACGGAGGCTGGCTCGCTCTACTATACGAACGTCGCGCCGAACACCAACTTTATGGCCGTCTATGCGGGACACACGCAAATGGAAGCGGCGCGGCTGCTTAATGATCTGAGGTCTAAGGGTAAGTTTCAGGGCGCGAGCATCAGGCGAATGCGCGCAGGCTTTAACGGCACTTGATGTAAAGCGCTTGCATGACAAATTGCGCTCGCTCGCACCGTTGGGTTAAAGTGTTGGTTGTTCGACGCGGTTTTTTATTGCAACCGGCAATCTTGATTTTTCTCAATTTATCAGACTTCGGGCTCCGCACAACGCCCGCCCTGTGAACCCCGCCAGGCCGGGAACGGAGCAACGGTAGCAGTGGCCGCGTGTGTTGCGGGTCAGTCCGGAGTCTGGCCACTTTGAAGCCGTGACCGAGTGACAAGTGACAGGTGACAGGTTAGAATCCGAATTCGTCCTGTATCCTGTTAGTTGTCACTCGGTCACGGCTTTTTATGTCTTACCAAGTCATCGCACGCAAATGGCGTCCACAAACATTTGAAGAAGTCACAGGCCAGGAGCCTATAACGCGCACGCTCCGAAATGCCATAGAGTACGAGCGGCTGCATCACGCTTATCTCTTTTCGGGAGCGCGCGGAGTGGGAAAGACTACGACCGCGCGCCTTCTTGCCAAAGCGCTCAACTGTCATAAATCTGATAAGCCTACGCCTACGCCATGCGCTATGAACGACCCGACCGCCTGCGCGTCGTGCATGGAGATAGCCGAGGGGCGCTCGATTGATGTGCTGGAGATTGATGCGGCGTCAAACACGGGCGTTGACAACGTGCGCGACTCGATAATTGGAAACGTTGCTATTGCCCCTGCGCGCGACCGCTACAAAGTTTTTATCATTGACGAGGTTCACATGCTTTCGGGCGCGGCCTTCAACGCGCTGCTGAAAACGCTGGAAGAACCGCCCCCTCGCGTCGTCTTCATCATGGCGACGACGGAGAGCCACAAAGTTCCCGATACAATTCTGTCGCGCTGCCAGCAGTTCGAGTTTCGCACGATTGCTACGGCGAAGATTGCGGAGCGGCTGCGCTTGATTGCCAGAGAAGAGAAGTTTGAAGTGGACGACGACGCGCTGCGCGAGATTGCGCGAGCGGGTGAAGGCTCTATGCGCGATGCGCAGTCGGCTTTCGATCAGGTCATAAGCTTTTCGGGTAAAAAAATCAGGGCGGAAGACGTTGAATCGGCGCTGGGGCTGGCGGGCACAGAGATGCTGGCGCGCGTCATGACATCTATAGCGGAACAGAAACCGGGCGAGGCGCTTGCAGTCGTTGACGACATGGTGATGCGCGGTCAGGACTTGCGCAACTTCTGTCGTGATCTGCTGGCTCACCTGCGCGATCTGTTAGTTGCGAAAGTCGCCGGTGAAGCAACGGGGCTGCTGGATGTGTCCGCGACCGATCCACGCGAGCTACGGCGGCAGTCAGACCTCTTTTCGGAATCAGACCTTGTGCGCTTCTTCCACTCGTTGACCGAGACGGAAGCGAATCTGAAACAGGCTGCGCATCCTCGTTATCAACTCGAAATCGGTCTGGTTAAATTGATAGAGATGCGCAGGGTCGCGCCGCTCAATCAGATTCTCGAACGGCTCAATGCGCTTGAAGAGTCTCTGCGAACTGGCAAAGCTCCTGCTGTGGGTGGCGGCAATATTCCACCGGCTGCGGCTGCGGGCGGCAGCTCACAAGTTAAATCGAGCAAGCGCGGCACCTCAACCTCTGCAAGCGGTTTCACGCCGCGAGCATCTGCGGCTGAAGATGAGAGAACGGCTGATGTGAAGGCTTATTCGGAAGAGCCGCCGTTCGGCGGAGTCGGCGGAAGCGCGCAACAGCAGCGCCCGCCACTCACGCTCGTTCAGAAAACGCCTGCGCCCGCCCAGAGCGCCTCTTCATCATTCATAGAGGAAGCGCCTTTCGACTTTTCGACCGAGCCTGAAGATGTTGTAGGCGCAAGCGCTCCCGTCACATCTGCCGGGTCGAATGATTCTTTCGTAGAAAAATTGAAGACCTCACTTGAAAATCGAAAACGAATGTTCCTGGCCGTCGCTATAGAGGGAGCGAGACGCGCCGCGCTCGAAGACGAAGAGCTTTACATTGAGTTCGCGCCGGACGCGAAGCATCTGCGCGACACTCTATCGAAACCCGACAGCATCAAGATGCTGCGCGAGGCTAGCCGCGAATTGCTGGGGCGCGACATTGGCGTCCGCATCGTCGTAAAAGATGCTGGCGCTGGCACGGACGCGCCTCTCTCGAAGCAGGAAGCCGAAGTGCACGAGAAACGACGCCTGCGCGAAATTGCGGAAAAGAATCCTATGGTTCAAGAGATGCTGCGCACGTTTCGCGGCGAAATAGTTGACGTGAGAAGAATTGATGAACAGTAGTAGAAAAGCAGAAGACAGGAGACAGAATTCAGAAGCCGGAAGATTATTATGATTAAAGGTAAAGGATGAAGAAAAGCTATCTAGCTAAAATAGAAGTTTTGCTTCCGGCTTCTGAATTCTGTCTCCTGTCTTCTTTTTTTTGAACCCTGGCTTCCGCCGTTTCGTATATCTTGCTCGGAGGTTCTTAGGAAAATGCGTGATCCATTTATAGCAGGACTATTAAGTTTTCTTCTTCCCGGATTGGGTCAAATCTACAATGGCCGAATCCTGATCGGCATCATCTGGTTGATCGTGACCGGCTTTTCGTGGATAGGCTCGGCGGGCACGCTCGGCTGGGTCGTGCACATCATTGCGGCCTTCTGCGCCTATTCTTACGCCAAAGAACATCGCGTTCGTGTGTAATTGTAACCGATTGTAGTCATTACTCTTTGCGCCTTTCCCTCATCTTTGGCGTTCCACCTGCGTACCATTTTACCCGATTTTTTCAGCTTTTCGAGTTATTTCTACCACCTGAGCGCCGTTTAAGTTTTCCACCGCCTGCCTTCTCTCTTCCATGCTGGTATGAGAGTATCGAGCGCTCATATCAACCGTAGCATGGCCTAACAGGTCACGTCTCAGGTACGGGTCTGCCGGGAGCCGTGACGCGAACGTGTGGCGAAGATCATGGAAGTGGAAATCATCAATCTTGGCCGCACGCAGCGCGGAATGAAAAGCACCCTTTTTGTCAGAGAGTATGATGCCCTTCCTGTGGTGAAACAGGTACTCACCTTCGCCCAGAGGAAAGGATTTAATCTCATTTAAGACGGCTCTCACCTTTGAGCAAATAGGAACTTCTCTCTCCTTGCCAGCTTTCGTTATAGATTTAGGCAGAAAGATTATCCCTTTTCGCCCGTCAATGTAGCTCCATCTGAGATTCATTATCTCGCCCCGGCGCATCCCTGTATTCAAGGCAATGATAACAGCCCTGCGAACTTCCGGGTTTCGAGACTCCAACGCCTTCATCAATCTATCTTCCTCGTCATGCGTTAGAACTCTCTCTCGTCTGTTATCAACAGCGAGCGGTTTCACTTTCC
The DNA here is from genome assembly GCA_035316225.1 of Pyrinomonadaceae bacterium. Taxonomy (GTDB): domain Bacteria; phylum Acidobacteriota; class Blastocatellia; order Pyrinomonadales; family Pyrinomonadaceae; genus 3-1-20CM-3-53-8. The sequence continues at coordinate 1,195 of DATHJK010000326.1, read as the reverse complement.
TTAGCGGATTCGTTCTGACCAATTCAAAGTCAACGGCCATTGTGAAGATTCGTGAGAGTGTTGCCAGGTCTAAGTTGATCGTCGCTGGCGCGGGCTTGCGTTTCAGGTGCGTGTCTGTATTCGCCCGTTGCCGCTTCCATCCTTCCAAAAACAGAGGCGTAAAATCTTTCAGCCTCTTGCTCTTGAATTGATGGATGAGCCATTCCACTTGTAACTTACATCTGGCCCACCCTCTTTGATGTTTCTCCGCGTGCGGGATGAAATGTTGTCGGACAAAAGTTTCAAACAACATCTCACCTGAAATGCTTCCCCAACGGCCTTCAAAGATCATCTGCCGAATCTGGCGTTCTATCTCTTTGGCTTGAGGTTTCGTAGAGGCTTCTTTGGCGTAGTAGTAATAACTCTGACCGGCCATCCTGCCTTTGACTACGTAAACCCCTGTGTCTTTGCGTCTTGTCACGCCCATAGCATTCCTCCTATGGCATGACCCCTGAAGCGCGCAGAGAGTATCACCGCGTAGGAGTGAAAAGGAAGGCTCATTATTTCGCCTCCATAATCTCGCTGACCTTGAACCGCCTACATCTACCCGTCCCGTAAGATTTAATCCTGCCTATGGAAGCCCAGTAGTAGAGCGTGCTGGCCTTGATTCCGGTCTGCTGCTCTGCGACCTTAGCGGTCACGAAAGCTTCTTGATTAGGCAGTTGCGAAAGGAGTTCGGAGCGTAGCTCATCAAGCTTCTGGTCAATATCTTGCTTGGTGTAGATTTCCATAATCACGCCTCTTGTAACCTCTCGACGCTTACGATCTGCAAAAACTTAGATAGACCCAAGCGGTCAAACTCTCGCTGTGCACGCTCTCTCATCCACAATTCGCCGTCAGGTGTAGCCGTGCCGAACCTCACACACTCGCGCGCTAAGCGTTCGGCGGTTTCTTTATCGTTGCCCTGCTCGTATTCAAGAATCGCCGCGCACTCTTCCAACTCGAAAAGGAATTGTAAGAGGTCTGCTTTGTGGTCAACGATTGCCAGAGCAAGGCTTTCACTGAGCGGCTCAGGCGAACGCACCCTTAGCTTATTGCCCCGTTCTATGGCTAAGAGCACGCCCCGGCTAGTCAGGTCTGCATAGAGGTTCGCGGCGATCATACGGTGAAGTCCTCCGCGTAGATGACATCCTGACCTTCCGGTTTCTTCACCACC
>DATHJK010000325.1:0-4102 GCA_035316225.1 Pyrinomonadaceae bacterium | reverse complement strand
GCGACCAGCGCAGGCAAGGGTGGAGCAGGGAATCGGGCGCGGTGGTCGTCAAGGTTACGGATGACGGGCGCGCTCATCAGATTTTGGTGCGTTAAGGATTTGGGGTAAAATTCAAGCGGTCGTAATTCAAGGCATAAAATTTTGCGGTGTGCTGAGTTCAATAAAATTCAAGGCGCGAGTTGCTTTCCAAAAAGGCAGACTCGCGCTTTTCTCTTACTACAATCTTTGCGCTCTTCTTAGCGTCTTTGCGTGAGACCAATTAAGGTTTTTCACGCTTGAGGAGCAAAGACGCTAAGAAGAGTGCTGGAGAGTTCAGTTATATAAGAGTGTGAGGGGTGATAGTTGTTTGATGTCTGAGGTGAAACGCATTGGTGTCTTGACTGGTGGCGGTGATGCGCCGGGCTTGAATCCTGCGATCAAAGGGTTGGTTTATCGCGCGTCAGAGCATGGCGTGGAAGTGGTAGGAGTCTACGATGGCTGGCGTGGGTTGCTGGACCCTCTGGCCGAATCGCTTCATCTAGACCGCGAGCGCGTTCGGCGGTGGGATCGTGACGGCGGGACGAATCTTGGCTCGTCGCGCACGAACCCTTTCAAGTCCAGAAACGAGCAGGGCGAGCAGGTTGATCGCTCAATTGAAGTCATCAAGAACATAGAGGCGCTTCGCCTTGATGCAATCGTCGTATGCGGCGGCGAGGACACGCTGGGCGTTGCGGCCAGATTGTCCGAGAAGGGAATACCCGTAGTTGGGATTCCCAAAACGATTGATAAAGATTTGGCGGGGACGGATTATACGCTCGGCTTCGACACGGCGCTCAGGAACGTGACGGAGATAATAGAGCGCTCGCGCACGCCCGCAGGCTCGCACGGATGGGTGCAGGTTATTGAAGTGATGGGTCGCCACGCAGGCCACCTTGCGCTCTGGTCAGGCGTAGCTGGCGGCGCAGACCTCATCCTCATTCCCGAATATCCGTTTCGTTACGAGAAGATCTATCATCACCTGAGAGAGCGTCTGGGCGATACTCACGCGCCCAGACGCGAGCGGTCGCGCCCGCGCTACTCCGTGATTGTCGTCGCAGAGGGCGCGCACGCTGAGGGCGGAGAGATAGTCACTGTTGACGACCGTCATGACCCGTTCGGGCACGCGCGGCTCGGAGGCATAGGTGAAGTCCTAGCGCAGCGGATTATGTCTGAAACTACTTACGACGCGCGCTCTGTCACCCTGGGCCACCCGCAGCGCGGCGGCGCGCCCAGCCCTATTGACCGCATCATGGGCATGATGTTCGGCGCTCGCGCTGCTGAAGCAGTTGCGGCAGGCGAGTTTGCAAAAATGGTATCGGCGCGCGGCGTTGCGCCCGCATGCAAGCTCTCGCTTGTGGAAATAACCACAGTGCTGGGAAAAATCAATACGGTGAACGTCGCACAGCATTACGACACGGAGCGCTATCATTTGAAAGAGATAGGAATGTGATGAGCGAGCAGGTTGACTGGGAGAAAATCAGGCGCGACTTTCCTGTAACGGAACATGCGGCCTACCTGAACAGCGCCGCCGCCGGGCCAATACCGCATCAGGTGAACGAGGCCGCCAGCGCATTTTACAGAGAAATGCTTGAAGCTGGCGACGCTGGCTGGGACAGGTGGCTGGAAGAGCGCGAGATAATGCGCTCGCGCGTCGCAGAGTTCATCAACGCCGAAAGGGACGAGATAGCATTCACCACGAACACTTCTTCGGGGATGAACCTGATAGTTGACGCGCTGGAAAATCGTGGGTCTGTTGTTTCGTGCGATCTGGAGTTTCCGGTCTCGACCATCACGTGGATGCATCGAGGGTTAAATGTCTCTCTAGTAAAGACGGTTGACGGCGAGTTGAGCGCTGCGGACGTGGAGCGCTCTATGAACAGCGAAACGGGCGTGATCTGCTTGAGCCTGGTTCAATATTCAAATGGCTTGCGCATCAACCCGGAAGAGTTCGCACAGATTAAGAAATCAAGCGCGCTCGTCATCAACGCGAGCCAAGCCGCAGGCGCATTCGAGATTGATGTGAAGCGAATGCGCATTGATGCGTTGTGCGCTACGGGGCACAAGTGGATGCTGAGCGGCTACGGCTCAGGCTTCGTTTACCTGAGCCGCGAGATTCTGCAAAAGACGCGCCCGCGCTCGATAGGCTGGCTGAGCGTGGAAGACCCTTATGCAGACCGCAACGACGAGGTGCGTGTACGCATGGACGCATCCGCGCGCGCGGAGTTAGGCTGCCCGCACTTCGCCGGAATCTTCGCGCTCGGCGCTTCAGTTGATTACATGATGGAGATTGGAACGCGCCGTATAGAGGAGCGCGTGCTTGAACTCAACAGGCATTTGACCGCGCGTCTGACCGAAGCGGGCTGGCGCGTCCTCTCGCCGCTCAGAGATGAATCAATGCGCTCGGCGGAAACGCTCGTCGCGGTTGAACAGCCGGGCGAGACGGTCGAGCATCTGAAACGACGCGGCATCTATGTGACCAGAAAGCCGGAGGGGATAAGAATCGCCACGCATTTCTTCAATAACGAAGAGGAGATCGCGCGGCTCATTGACGCTCTCGAAGAGACTAGAGGTTAAAGCGGCTCTGCCAGATTTGCTATAGCACTTGATTCAACTTGTCGGCCCAGCAACGTAATTGAGCTGCTGCCTGTACGAAGCATCAACGGAGCATGAGCAGAGTGCTGTTGGGCTGCTCGCCTGCTTGGTTGGCATGCGACAAGGGCCTGTTTACCTAATGCAAGTCAGTAAACTCATCAAGCCCGTGGGCATACCAACTGAAGCCATCTCGATGGTTTATGAGAGCTATTCCCATCCTATACCCAATTGCACCAAGATCGTTCGGAACACGGCGGTTATTGAAATAGGCCGCAAGCAATCGCTGGATATGCGCCTGCCCATGTTTCAGGATGTCTGCGACCGCACGTAATTCTCCATCGCTTACGCCTGGCTCGAAGTGGGTCCTGTGAGATCGGCGATCATGTGAAAACGCCGTTTCCACATACGCACTCGCAAAGTTATGCATCCTGCCTTCGTCTTCGCCAAGGGCGTGTTGTGAATCCAGATAGCTGATTAGCCCGTAGGTGAAGGCCAGGCTGCCGACGACTCCAATCGTAGCCCAAGCCGTTAGAGCTTCCATGGATCCTTCCTCCGCGACAAGAGCCACCAATTGCGGGCCGTACTCCTCCGCGATCACACGCAGCAGTTGATTCCCAGGGCCAAGCTTCAAGGTCGTCGTCAGATGATGTCCCTCAATACAGCAAGGTATTCCGTGGTAACGAAACGGGAGTAAGTTTCTGTTCCTGAACAGAGTCGGAGTTATTGCCACTTCGACCAGTAGTATGTCCTCGTCAGGTTCGAGTTTTATCTCAACTCCCGCTTCTTCCCACTTTACTCCGAGCGAGACTCCCCCAAGCAGCGCACGGGCGATTCTTCTTCGGTTACCGCTCGCAACTGCACGAGCGAACTCCCCAGGGTGTACGCTGCCCTCCAGGGAGAATTCTCCCCCGAACAACTCATGGGAGGCCAAAGGCCCCGATATCTCCACGCCTTCGCCGCCTAGCTCAACGGCTACTCCCGAAGGTCTAGATATCTCTAGGCTTTCGCCGCTTAGACTAATGGCTGTTCCCGCTTGGGAGCCTTCGCGCTTGACAGTCAGTTGCCCGGATAAGATCAGTTTCCCGCGCACCCAGCCGTCTGCGTTGTAAGCTCCCTCATGGGGAAGTGAAAACTCGCCTTCAATACTAACCTCGCTGACATTGCTTAGATTAAGAGACTGGAGCGTTTCTACTAAACCTCGGCTGACGTGTCTGTCCGCCCGAGGTCGATGCCGTCGCGGCAGCGGAAGCCCACCATCGGCTATTACTTCCCAGATTGCATCGCTCATTTGACTGCCCTCCGTTTTGCAGACGAGCCGACACTGTTGAGAATCTGGATTTTTTAGCGCTTCCGGTTATTGCGACTTCTAGGGCTGAAGCAGTGCAGCCACAGTGGAAGCAGATAGCGTGAGCGAGGTTCTGCTAGTTGCGGAAGCTACGAGGCGTGTACTTCACCCATTGGTAAGCGTCAACTCTAAGTCTGAGTGAATTTA
>DATHJK010000324.1:0-4198 GCA_035316225.1 Pyrinomonadaceae bacterium | reverse complement strand
AGCATATCGTTGACACTGTGCTCTATTTCGAGGGCGAGCGCCATCACAATCACCGCATAGTGCGTGCAGCGAAAAATCGCTTCGGCGCTGCAAACGAAGTCGGAGTGTTTGAGATGACGAATACTGGATTGGTCGCCGTAGCGAATCCGTCGGAGATGTTTTTGCAGGAGCGCCCCCTGGGCGTGGCAGGCTCGGTTGTGACCGCATGCATGGAGGGAACGCGACCCGTGCTGGTTGAGATTCAGGCACTGGTTTCAGGCTCGAAATATGGAACCGGGCGTCGCATGACGCAGGGTGTGGATCAGAATCGCGTGGCTCTTTTGATCGCAATGCTCGAAAAGCGTGTTGGGCTTCAGATGCTCGGCGATGATGTGTTCGTGAACATTGCGGGCGGTCTTGAGGTTGACGAGCCTGCGGCGGATCTGGGCGTCGTGGCAGCAATCACTTCAAGTTTCAAAGAAAGGCCGATTGACGCGCAAACGGCTGTCTTCGGCGAAGTCGGCCTGACGGGCGAAGTGCGCGGGGCATTGCAGTCGCAAGCGCGTGCGCGCGAGGCTCAGGCGCTCGGCTTCAAAAAAATAGTTATGCCAGCATCGAACACAACAGGGCTTGAAAGGCTTCTAGGCTTGCGCGTAGTGGGCGTGCGGTCTGTTGAAGAAGCTCTGGACGAACTGTTTTAGATAGATTTCAATTGAATGTAAAGAGCATGCTGATTCACTACGGCAGACCGGAGAACCCATGAAGAGCACACAGAGAGTTTGAAATTCTGAAATCTAAAATTTCAAGCTTGAAATTCAGCACCAATGCAGAATTATATTAACTAGCAAAAGCAAGGCCGCCGAGCGCGTGGGAGGCACTACGGCGGCCTCTCCTGCACAGCCCGACTCACCCCATAATGAAACGGGCGTGCAAGCAATCGGGAGCGCGCTCACCCTTAGAACAGCACGCTCCCGAACCTGAATTTAGTTAGAGAAAAATCATAAGTTGAATGTGAAGTGGCGCATGGTATGATGCGCGCGTTCTAGTCTTTGAAAAAGTAACGGCCTATGCGTCTGCTCGACCCTCAATCCTCTTGCGTGAGAGATGAGCGCCGTTGAGTTTGAAAGGTTCACTCTCACGGCAGCAAAATTGAGCGAGCGCATGTTGACGGCATTTGCCGTTAAAAGCAAGTCGCTCTGTGTCCTATCGGGAGGCCGCGCCTGATGGGAACGCGAGCGCGTCATAAGCCGGAACGTCTAGCCGAAAAGTTATTGCAGATTCGGAATGCTTTAGGTCTGTCCCAGTCTGAGATGATTAAACGGCTAGGTGCTGAAGAGATAATCAAGCAGAATGCGGTTTCAGAGTATGAGCTAGGCAAGCGAGAGCCGCCGCTAAGGATTCTATTACAATACGCGCGGGCGGCTAATGTAACTTTGGAAATGCTTGCTGATGATGAAGTGAATTTGCCGGAGAGATTGCCAAGTAAGAGGCGTTAGACTTTTCCGATTTTATAGGCAACTCACCTATTTTATAGGCAATTTGTGTCGGAGGGGTATTTTATAGGCAAAGTCATTTGAAATCTCAAATGACTTTTTCTCCTCTGCGCTTCCTCTGTGCTCTTTGCGGCCTGCGGCAATGAATTACGACTCTCATTAGTTTCAATTAACATGCCCTCTAATCTTGACACATCGGCGTTCTACTGCGCATTCGTGCTCGGCTCAATCTGAATCCACTCCACTCTCACACCAAGCTGCCGCTGATCCGCGCCAAGCGCCAGGCGGTCTAACGACTCCGCATCCGGCAGTTTCAGGATAAGTGCATTCCTTTGCTTCAAAAGATTTTCAGGAAGCGCCAAGATATATTCGTTCGCCGCCTCGTCCCTGAGTGCGAGCGTCCCTACGTCCTGTCCGTTCAGGAATAATTGAACTTTTTGCTGCATGAGCTTGCCTTTCCCCAGAAACGCGCCCGTCCTGATTCGGAGCGTGAGATCGCTTATCTTATTCAGACCGAAGAGAAGCGCGGCCTCTCTCCCGTCGCTCCAACGATACCCGTCTTCCTCATGACTCCAGCCATACCATAGAAAACGATCTGCGCTCTTGTTTCTAAAATCAATTCTGGTTTCGCCTTCGACAACAGGGAAATCTACGGGGAGCGTTGGATGAATCAATCCCGCAAGAAACTGCGGGTAGCGCCAGTCCAGCACGCGCCTCGGGTTATCGTCAACACGGACAGGCCAGCCGTTCCATCGCCACGTATCCCAGAGGAGCGCGCCGCTGGCGTTTATAAAGACGCTGACGATTAAAAGCGCAGCGCCAATGGCGAGTTGGGCGCGCCATTTGAAAAGAGAAATGCTCTTCTCATTTTTCTCTCGCCAGTCGAGCATCGCTTCGACGCCGAGGATCGATAATAGAACCAGCCAGGGAACAATGCCCGTCGTGTAGCGCGGGCCGAAACAACCGCCGCCGTGCCAGGGATAGAAACCGGAACTGACAATCACATGCAGCGCACAGGCGACGAGCGCTGTGATGACAAGGCTGCGAAACTTCAACTCTCTGCGATAGCGCAACAGCAGATAGAGGACGAAGAAGAGAACAGGAACGAAGACAAAGAGACCTCTTGAGGGGCTGACGAGATTGCCCGGCAGCGCAGTCCAGAACTGGTTATATTTCAACCGACCGGCATGGTAATAGCTCGGAAGCAGGTTATGGAAGTAGTGCCATGAATAGAGGACGAAGCAAGACAGCCAGAGCGCGCCCGTAATCAGAAACGGGACGAAAAGCTTGCGATGATAGATGAACAGGTAGATTGTGATTGCTGCTATAGGCACGGCGTTGGTCGGACGAACGAAATATGTCCATGAAAGAATCGTTGCAAGGAGCACAGGATTGAGTTTGCGCCTATCGGTCTCGTGCGCGAGCAATATGAAGAGGGCTATGCCGAGTAGAAGAATCGCCCAGGTGTCGTTCCACATCACCCTTGATGCGGTGCTCCATACCTGAGTCCCCATCGCTCCGCCCATCGCTATCAACAGACTCCACATGAGGGGCAGCATCAGCCTGCCGGTGAAGAAGAAGGTGGCCGCGAGCAGCGCCATCAGAATCGCAGCGATTCTGGCCTGCATTATCAATTCGACGCGCGGCGAATATGTTCCGTCCGGGTTCGCCGCCGAAATCCCCAGCGCGTTCATTATCGCCACGAACGGAACTGACAGAACGGAAGTGCCCGTAGGGAGGAAATAGAAGGTGTGACCGTTTACCGTTTCCAGATGATAGTCGAAGACGTTCACCGGACGACCATCGCTCGTCTGCTCCTGATGAAACAGCCTGTAATGATCCATCTCGAACGTGTGATACTTCAAAAGATTTTCGCTGACCAGCATGGAGTAATGCGAATCAGTTAGCACGCGAACGGGCGATAGCCAGAAGATAATGAGCGTGGCTATGAAGATAATCGCGCCTGCGGAGTAATCTTTTATGTAGAAAGGTGTGGGATGCGCCCCGCTTGAGGACATGGAAACTTTTTTTTGTGAACTCCTACCAGATTCAAACAAATTCAGCTTGCCTGCGCACCGGTTCACAAGCCTGTGCGTACATCACGAAGTAAGGCGCAAGAATACGCGCATTTGACGAATTTTGCCAACGGGCTAACTTCTTCCACGCCCTGTCTTTCCCCCAAAAATCTCTTTTCTGATTCGGCGTAAACCTTTTCGTGGCGCGCCGCACAGAGAGCGTGCTAATATGCACGCTGGTATGCATACGAACGTTGTTCTCATACGATTAGTATTTACGGCGATCCTGGTTGGCGCGGGGTACGTGTTGCATCCGATTCAGGGGAATAGAGTTCTCTCGGCAGTGGTGGGCGCTCTTGTTGCGGCTGCAATCATCTTTTTCGAGCTGCGAATCAGGCGCGCATCTTTGAAAACTCTGATAGGCGCAGCCGTCGGCTCAATTATGGGAATCATAGGAGCCTACCTGATAGGCTCGCTCATCAGCAGCCAGGAGTCGCAGGCCGTCCCTTCAGAGATGAAGACCTATCTCACGCTATCGCTGACATTCTTCATGGCTTACGTAGGGCTGATGGTGGGCGCTGCGAAAGGCGATTACCTTGACCTGTCAGCGCTCGGCGGAATTTTCAGCGACAAGGCTTCGCGCCGCGATCTTAAAATTCTTGATACCTCTGTCATCATTGACGGTCGCATAGCAGACGTTGCCGAGACAGG
>DATHJK010000323.1:0-10016 GCA_035316225.1 Pyrinomonadaceae bacterium | reverse complement strand
GCTTCACTTTAAGCATTCCCGGTTTTGACTTGGAACTACCGCCCGGCGCAAGCGCCACCACCGCGCCGATACACCGCTCGACTTCGGCGGCAGCGAGTGCTGTCCAACCTCCGAAGCTGTGTCCCACGATTCCAATCCGAGCGGGATCAAGGCTAGCTTCCCCGGCCTGCGCTGCGCCACTCAGCAGATGATCCAGTAGAAAGCGTATATCAGGCACGCGGTTCGCAATCCAGGCTTCCTGTCGCGCAGTCTTTTGCTCCTCCGTCTCACTACCTTTACGCGCCAACTCAGCTGCCACCACCTCAGAGTGATCCAGTGCCGCAACCAGATACCCGTGACTGCTTAAGTGAGTACAAAGAAATGTGGCGCTCCATCGGTTGCCGCCACTAGGATGAGAAAAAATGATGAGCGGGTAAGTGCCAATCCGGGCTGCGGCATTGCGTACAGCCATTTGGCTACGAGGTGTGTCGGCGGACTGAGTTGTGAAGAAGTCCTGAGTGTCTGGCGAAATATCCTCACCTGCATGCTGCGCAGCCGCAGGATACCAGACCTCACATGGGAACAGGCGGTTCCGCGCCGTATCAAGCGCCTGGTGGGTGCGCACACCTACAGGAAATCGCCCACGTACGAATGGATCGTATTCGTCTGCCGCCCTATTTTCGGAATCTTCTTTCCTATCTTCAACGCTCTCGCCGGTCATCAAGAATGCCTCTCCCTTTCGGCGCAACCCTCTAAATTGAAGTTAATTCACTGCTTGAATTCCAGTGTACGACTACGTGCCTATGAATTCCCGTATGTATGGGTCTTCTGAGCCGAACAATTCTTCATCCGTACCCGAAAAGATGACGCGCCCTTTACGCAGCATCATTATCTTCGTATTAATCAGGCACAGACGACCATCCTCTTTTAGAAAGATTATCTCTCCGGCGTTGTTCAGGCATGCATAGGTCGAGGCCAGTAGATGAACATTATCAATTTCATGCGTGACGAAGATTGTAGAAACGTCCTTCATGTCTCGGAGTTTGACGACAAGCTCACAGATGGCGCGTGCTGTGGGCGGGTCTAATCCGGCAGTCGGCTCGTCTAACAAGAGAATATGCGGGTTGCCTACGAGCGCACGCGCAATGCCGACACGTATACGCATTCCACCGGAAAGCTCTGCGGGCATCATATCAATCGCATCTTCCAAATTAACGAAGCGCAGGAGACTGCGCACTTCCTGCTCAACCCTGTCTTCCGGCACTCCGTTTTCATGGCAGCGGAAAGCTACGTTGTCATAAACCGAGAGCGAATCGAATAGCGCGCCATCTTGAAAATCCATTCCGATCTTCTGGCGAACTCGATTGAGCTTCTCTTCGTCGTAATCGGTTATCTCTTCGCCGTCAATAAGAATCCGGCCTTCGTCCGGTTTTGAAAGTCCCAGCGCGAGCTTGAGGATGGTTGATTTGCCTCCACCGGAACTGCTCAGGACGATTAGCGTCTCGCCTTTCATCAGCTTAAAGCTGAGATCGTCCAGGACTTTATGATCGTCATAGGAAAATGTGACATTGCGGAATTCGACCGATGGGATAGCTCGCCCCGTATCATCTATCGCAGAGAAAGTTTGCCATGCAGGTACGTAACTCAATATTTGTTCAACATCCTCCATCTTATATCCTCAATCTATTATAGCGATTTGCAATTGAATGCAACCACCCTCGCAAAGCATTAAGCCGATACCATGTACTTAAGCACGCGGTATTGGCTTACTCTTAGCTAGCGCCTGCAAACGGCTACATACATTTTTCTGCTTCAAGAAAATCTGCACATGCGGCCTCTGTCGTGATAGGCTTTCAGACGGAATGAAGCTAGACGGAGCGGCAGAGCGTAGTGGCGCGCTGGGCGTCAAGCTGTGGTGGCTGACGATTGGCCGGGCTGCCGTCTCCGTCCTGCTGCTGATTGCGAGCGCGCTATGGACTGGCGAGTGGAGCGGGACTGCCGGGCGCGGCACGCTCTACATCTTTGCGACCGTCATGGCGCTCACCGTTCTTTACGCGCTGGCGCTGCGATTCCTCAATCACCTTCTCATACAGGCTGGCGTTCAACTCTTCACGGACATTCTTCTGGTGACGTGGCTCGTCTGGCTCACCTCGGACGTTTACTCTCCAAACAAAGCGCTCTACATCATAATCATTTCTGTTGCCAGCATACTGCTTGGCCCTCGCGGCGCGCTGCTGACGGCGTTGGGCTGCGTCATAACATTCACTGCGCTCACGCTCGCAACGACATTCGGCTTTCTGCCGCATTATGGTAACGCGCCGTTTGAAGTTTCCGCTGTGAAATCAATTCAGGCAATAGGCTTTGACGACGTGGCCTTTCTCGCTGTCGGTCTGCTCGCCGCAAGGCTTGCCGAGCGACAGTCGCGCTCGGACGTGCAGTTGATTGCCGCAACTCAATCGCTGGCTAACCTGCGCGCGCTGCATGAGCGCATAGTCGAATCAATTCGCTCCGGCGTGGTGACGACGGATTTGGATGGCATCATCTACACATTCAACGCGGCGGCTGAAGAGATAACCGGCTACGGTATAGAGGATGTGCTCGGACAGGAGGCTTCTATCTTCTTCGGTGAGTTGAAGGAGCATACTGAAGAGTCTTTACGAGCAGCCGAGGCCGGAGAAGCAAGCCCTAGATTTGAAGCGAACTGTTTGACTTCCGACGGGCTGCGTCTTCGTCTTGGCTTCAGCATCTTCCCGCTCTCTCTGGAATCGGGCGAGACAACGGGCTTTGTCATCACATTTCAGGACTTGACTCAGGTTCGCGCTCTCGAAGAAACTTCGCGCCGTCAGGATCGTCTCGCTGCTGTCGGTCGCGTCGCGGCGAGCATCGCCCACGAGATCAGGAATCCGCTCGCGGCCATGCGCGGCTCGATTCAGGTGCTGCGCTCGGAGGTTGACGGAAACTCTTCGCAGGCTGAATTGATGGACATAATTCTTCGAGAATCAGACCGCTTGAATCGTATAATCACGGACTATCTCTCTTACGCGCGGCCACGCTCGCGCACGCTCACAAGCGTTGACCTGCGCGAGTTGCTTCGTGAGACATTTACCCTCCTTCGCCACAGCCCGGAGATTCGTGACGGGCACGTGATGGAAGAAAATCTCCCCGATGATCCTGTGATGACGAGCGGCGATGCCGAACAGTTGAAGCAGGTCTTCTGGAATCTGGCGCGCAACGCGCTTCAAGCGATGCCCGAAGGAGGCGCGCTTCGCGTGGAGCTTGAGCGCACACCGCTCGGGCGCTCAAGCATAGTCTTTACGGACACGGGGCGCGGCATGTCGCCCATGCAGGTCGAGCGACTTTTCGAGCCTTTCTCGTCAACCACGGGCGGCACAGGGCTTGGACTCTCAATTGTCTATCAAATCATCCGCGAACATGGTGGTACAATCAACGTTCGCAGCCGCGAAGGGCAAGGCACAACCATTACGATTGAATTGCCTGGTATAACATAGAATCCTATGGCTAATCTTCTAATCGTTGACGACGAGCAGAGCATGCGACAGCTTCTGACGCTGGTCTTCGGGCGCGAGGGGCATAGCGTGCGCGCTGCTGAGAATGGCAGGCAGGCTGTAGAAGCTCTGCGCGATGAGCCTGCCGATCTGATTATCTCAGACGTGAAGATGCCGGACATGGACGGCATCTCGCTGTTGAGGGCCGCGCGCGAGACACAGCCGGACGTTGCCATCATCATGATGACCGCGTTCGCAACGGTCGAGACTGCACGCGAGGCTTTCAAGCTCGGCGCGGACGATTTCATCCAGAAGCCTTTCGACGTTGAAGAGTTGAAGCTGATCGTAGCTAAAGCGCTGGAGCGCCAGGCGCTCGTTAAAGAGAATCGCGCGTTCAAGCGTGCGCAGCGCGAGCGCGGTTCGCTTGGAAATATCATAGGCCGCTCTGGCCGCATGCAGGCTGTCTATCAGATGATCGAGACGGTCGCGGAGGTTCAATCAACCGTGCTGGTCACGGGCGAATCGGGCACAGGAAAAGAGTTGGTCGCACGCGCGATTCATGACCTCAGCCCGCGAGCCGAGAAACCTTTCATCTCAGTTAACTGCGGCGCGTTCACAGAAACTTTGCTTGAATCGGAACTCTTCGGCTACACGAAAGGAGCTTTCACGGGCGCGACTGCCAATCGCAAGGGATTGTTCGAAGCGGCGAACAAGGGCACGATTTTCCTGGACGAGATTGGCGAGATGTCGCCTGCGATGCAGGTGAAGTTGCTGCGCGTGCTTCAGGAGCGAAAGGTTCGCCCCGTAGGCGCTCATGAAGAGGCCGAAGTTGACACGCGCGTGATAGCTGCCACCAACCGCGACCTCGCAGCGATGGTCAAGGATGGAACTTTCCGCGAAGACCTCTTCTACAGAATCTCCGTCATACCGATTGAGCTTCCCCCTTTGCGCGAGCGGCGCGAAGATATAGATGACCTTGTGCAGCATTTTGTACGAAAGTACGGAGAGCAGACCGGACGCAATCTGGGTATGAGCGAAAAGGCTTTGCAGCTTCTGGAAAATTACTCATGGCCGGGCAATGTGCGCGAGCTTGAGAACACGATTGAGCGCGCAGTTGCGCTCGAACGCTCGGACGATATTCAACCTGAAAGACTGCCGGAGCACGTCACCAACTACGATCCCGGTCGTGTCGCAGAAGCTTTCGATCTACCTGATGCCGGCATCAACCTGACGGCCTTCCTTGACCAGTTGGAGAAGACCTACGTAATGGAAGCGCTGCACCGAACGGGCGGCAACCAGACTCAAGCCTCTGAACTCTTACAGCTTTCTGTGCGCTCGCTTCGCCACCTGCTGGACAAGCACGGCATACGCAGCCTCTCGGCACATATGCGCGACGAGAAACGTAGCAGTGATTCCATACCACGCCGCCGCGCGACCGACCCCTTCCCGCGCAGACGCGCAGAGGACGAGTCAGGCATGGCCGCAAGCGCTGGAGACGATTCGACAGTGAGTTGAAAATTCTTCGATAGCGGGTCTACAAACATGGCGAGGGCAAGCCTGCCTTCCAGACCGGCGAGGCTTTCAGAGTTGAGTGCTTCATCTGAACACATCAACTTTAATAATCTTGAATGTCAGAAAGGCGGGCTTGCCCCCGCTCTCCGCTTCTTAAGCGCAATCTTCAATCTTCCTGCAACTCTGTATTACATCTTCTATAACTGCACGCCTTCACGCGCCCGGTCAATCTTGCTCAGTTGACAAAAGCTGTCAGAACGGTGCTGACACTTTCCGTCAGCTTTCATTTCATCTTTCCGTTTGCTAATCCCGGCCATGTAATTCGCCCTGTTTTTCGATGTTTCTGTCTCTATTTTCTTTCAGACCATCGCGGCACGGCATTTGTTTATGAGCGCGAGCGACACTATCGCGCTATAGCGCGGCATTAGAATCTGAGACAGAGCCGGTGGCGCGACACGAAGATTAACCTTCACTCTATTTTTTAAGGAGAATCGAAAGAAATGCAGCAGACAAAAGGCCAGCAAGGCTTCTCTCTGATCGAGTTGCTGATCGTCGTAGCGATCATCGGCATCATCGCCGCCATAGCAATTCCTAACCTCCTCGCCTCCAAGCGCGCAGCCAATGAAGGCTCCGCACAGTCATCTATCCGCACCGTACATAGCTCCGAAGTCGTTTACCAGTCAACGGCTGGCAACGGCGGCTTTGGCGACCTGGCCGCTCTTCAGGGAGCGAACCTGGTTGACACAGTGCTTGGCAACGCGACAACGGCTGCCAACGCAAAGAGCGGCTACATGTTCAATGCTGTACCGGACAACGCGGCCACCCCGAAGAATTTCTATGCGAAGGCCTAGCCTTCGAACACCGCAGCGCTTACGCGCACAGGCCACCGCAGTTTCTCTATTGCCGATGATGGAATACTTCGCGGCAAGGTGAGCGACACTGGCCCAACCACTTACGCGATTGCCACCACGTCGGCTACATGGCCGCCGCTCGGCAACTAATAGTCAGTGATTTAACGCTGCTCGTGCGCGGGGCAGAGAGCATGCCCTCTCTGCCCTGTTCTTTAAAAAGAGCAGATGATTTCAAACCGAGCCACTCACACGATGCTTGGCATGAATTAACCGGCATATTGCCTTTGACCAAATGAGGACAAGAACAGTCATGCAGAAAAATCAAAAAGGCTTCTCCCTGATCGAGTTGCTGATCGTCGTAGCGATCATCGGCATCATCGCCGCCATAGCAATTCCTAACCTCCTCGCCTCCAAGCGCGCAGCCAATGAAGGCTCCGCACAGTCTTCGCTTCGCACCGTTAACAGTTCCGAAGTTGTTTACACGTCGTCGGCAGGCGCGGGCAGCTTTGGTGACCTGGCCGCTCTTCAGGGCGCGAACCTTGTTGACTCAGTACTCGGCGGCGCGACAACCGCTGCCACAGCCAAGAGCGGATACATCTTCACAGCTACGCCGGATAACACGGTCAACCCGAAGAATTACTATGCGACGGCAGTTCCTGCGAACGTTGCGGCTCTGACACGCACAGGCCATCGCAGCTTCACGATAGCTGACGACGGAATCCTTCGCGGTAAAGTGAGCGACACTGGCCCGGCTGATCACGCCGAAGCTATCACGTCGGCCACATGGCCACCGCTTGGCAACTAATCGGCAAGAGTTGCGAGACACAACCTGCAAGTGCGGGGGCTGGAGTTCTGGCTCCGCCCCCGTTCTTCATAAACAGGCAGGTGATGGTTTCGCCCGCTTGATAGTTAAGATGACCACTTTTGCTTTTACAGGTGAGCGACGAACTTAATAGTTCAAAAATAGACGGCTCTGGTGAAAGCAGTTACTAACCGTTTTGACAGTTAAGGTGATTATGCGACAAAAAACTCCTCAGAAAGGCTTCTCTCTAATCGAACTGCTGATTGTCGTGGCGATTATCGGAATCCTCTCGGCAATAGCAACGCCCAAACTTCTTGCTTCCAAGCGCGCAGCCAATGAAGGCTCTGCGCAGGCTTCCATGCGTACCATTTACGGCGCTGAAGTCGTTTTCCAGTCAACGGCTGGCAACGGCGGCTTTACGGACACGCCCGGGCTGCTTGCTGTGAATATGGTTGACCCTGTTCTGGGCGGCGCGACAACGGCTGCCAACGCAAAGAGCGGCTACGTTTTCGTTGCGGTAGCGGACAACGCGGCCAGCCCGAAGAATTTTTACGCGAAGGCTGAGCCTTCGAACACCGGGGCTTTGACGCGCACGGGCCATCGCAGCTTCTGTATTGCCGACGATGCAATAATTCGCGGCAAGGTGAGCGACACTGGCCCGACCACTTACGCGATAGCGACTACGACGGCCACATGGCCGCCGCTTGGCAACTAAATCTGCAACCGGGAAGGTTGCTTTTCATAGCTCGCGTGCGATTGAGAAAATAAGCCTGAGACCGAACGCCCGTGGCTAAAACAATTCCCGATTATTTGGCTAACGAGGTTGATATGAAGTACACGAATCGTCAAAAAGGCTTCTCCCTGATCGAGTTGCTGATCGTCGTAGCGATCATCGGCATCATCGCCGCCATAGCAATTCCTAACCTCCTCGCCTCCAAGCGCGCAGCCAATGAAGGCTCTGCTCAATCATCTTTGCGCTCCATTCACAGTTCTGAGTTGGGCTTCAAGGCTTCAGCGGGCGGAGGACAATTTGGGACGATAGCTGAATTGAAGACCGCAGGTTTTCTGGACACCGTTCTGGGTGGCGATGGAACAGTCACAACTACAACTAAAAGCGGCTACGATTTCACGGCAATCCCTGTAGCGGGCGCTGACCCGCCGCAGTTTTACGTAACGGCAGTTCCAACCAACATTGCGACGATAACGCGCACAGGACATCGCAGCTTTACCGTTGCCGACCCAGGCGTACTACGCGGTAAAGTCAGCGACACAGGCCCGGCTGATTACGCCGAGGCTACGAACAATGCTACGTGGCCGCCGATTAACTGAAGCTAGCGCAAGCTCTGGCTGACGCGCTGTAAACCAGCCGGTCTTTCATGAGCACGCCTCTTCGCTCTTTAAGCAGTTGCAGACCGGCAATGTCCGTCGCTCTTTGACCGGAGCGGCGGGCATTGTTTTGCCCGGTCGCTTCCACCAGCGCATATAGAGCGCACATGATTTAGCTTGATGGCTCGGCGAGTCATCATGCGAGCGAATTTTATAGATCACGAGCGTTGTCGGATGACTGTTGATTGTGGCACTCTTGCTGTGCGAACCTGTCGGTTAGAAAAATGGCCCCGGCGCGTCACCAGCTATGGATTCTGATATTAGAACGAGTAAAGAGATGAGCAGCACAGCCACGCATGCCGCGAGCGATAAGGCCGGCGTCGCCATCGTGCCCGTCAAAAAAGGCTCAACATCACCGGGACGCATACGCACAATCGCGCGCAACGCATTCCGTGAAGCGCTGCGCGACCGAGTGCTCTACAACCTTGTGCTCTTCGTCCTGCTGCTCACGGCAGGCGCGATTCTTCTGGGCGAGCTTTCGGCTGCGCAGGAGTCCAAGATCATAGTTGATCTTGGATTGAGCGCAAGTCTGCTGTTCGGAGCATTCATCAGCATCTTCGTCGGCGTAGGACTTGTTTACAAAGAGATCGAGCGTCGTACCGTTTACGCTATATTCTCGAAGCCCGTTGGTCGCGGCGAATTTCTAGTTGGGAAATATCTTGGTCTATGTTTGACGCTTCTTGTGAACGTCGCGGTGATGGGGCTGGGCGTGTCTCTCGCTTTGATTTACGTGAAGGGCGGGTGGGACCCGCTTGCTCTTAGTATATGGCCTGCGCTGTTTCTAATCTACATGGAGCTGATGATTCTCACAGCCGTTGCGCTTCTCTTCTCTTCCTTCTCATCCCCTGCGCTCTCTGCGCTGCTAACTTTTTTCGTCTTTATCATTGGCCATTTCAGCGCAGACCTTAAAACTTTCGCAGCATCGCTCGGCACTGCATCGGCGCGCGTGTTCTTCGGCGCGCTCTATTACATCCTGCCCAATCTGGCTAACTACAGTTTCATCAAGCCTGCGGCGCACGGTGTTGTGCCGGACGCGCAGACGCTTCTGGCCTCGCTCGCTTACGCCGTCGCATACATAACTGTTCTCCTGGCCGCCGCGACTCTCATCTTCAGCCGACGCAATTTCAAATGATGATTGGAAAGGTTCAAACGGAGACCGATGGCCGCGCGCGGCGAAAGACTTTCGTGCTGCTGGCTGTAATCGTGCTGGGGCTTACATGCTCGGCTGCGCTTTCACGTCTGCTTGAATCGCGCCGCCCGCCCGTTGACATAGCGCAGGAGGAAGAGAGTCTTTACGTGAATGGCGCGACAGTAAAGCGAATGAGCCTGGGATTTGACGGGCTGGTTGCCGACTGGTACTGGATGCGCTCGCTGCAATATGTAGGGCGCAAGGTCATCTCGCACGAAGATGATTTACAGTTTGAGGATTTGAGCCAGATGGACTTGCGCCTGCTCGCGCCGCTGCTCGACACGACGACGACGCTCGACCCGCAATTCATGGCTGCTTACCAGTATGGCGCGTCTCTGCTCCCTGCAATCAACCAGAACGATGCTGCAATCGCACTTCTCAGAAAAGGGATTGCGGCCAACCCGTCGGAGTGGCGTCTTTATCATCAGCTAGCCTATATCTACTGGCGGCGTGGTGAATACGGAACTGCGGGCGAGTTATATCACACGGGCGCTCAACTTGCGGGCGCGCCCGCGTGGATGGAAGCTATGAGCGCGAAGATGGCTTTCGAGGGCGGCAGCCGCAGCGTTGCGCGCGAGATGTACCGGCAGATGTACGAGCAATCGGACGACGAGCAGGTCAAGCACATGGTGAAGGTTCGTCTTCTGCAACTTGATTCGCTCGACGAACGCGATGTGATACGCCGTGTGCTTCAGGAATTCAATGCTCGCGCAGGCCGATGCGCCTCCGCATGGCGCGAAGTCGCGCCCGTGCTGCACGCTCTACGTTTCAGACTTAACGAAGCTGGCGCA
>DATHJK010000322.1:0-4807 GCA_035316225.1 Pyrinomonadaceae bacterium | reverse complement strand
GACTGAAGAGGCTGCCGATTGAAAGAGTTTGTTCGACGATTTGCTTTGCATCCCCGGCGTCCACAGAGCGTGAGGTAAGATTTCACGCCGGAGATGCTAAGAAGAATGCAGTGCCTTTCTCTCCTCTTCTGGAATTCGGTCTGCTCTATTCTGCTTTCTCTCTGAAACCGCGCTTGACCGTCGTGCGTACCTCATCTAGGATATTTTCATATGAGTGATGAGACGAACACAGGTGTCGTGGAGCGGACGGGTGAAGAGACCGCGCCGCGCTCGGATTTCAAAGCGAAGAAGGTAAGCTCGAACGGCGATGAAAGGCGCGAGACGCAAACAAAGCCTACGGGGCCGCCCAAGACTGTCTGGCGCGAGTATTTCGAATCGCTCGTCGTAACGGTCATCATGGCGCTCTTCGGCATGACTTTCATAGTTCAGGCCGTGAAGGTGCCGACCGGCTCGATGCAGAATACAATCACGATAGGCGACCACCTGCTTGTCAACAAATTCATCTTCGCGCCAGGCCCGTCGCTCCCCTTTCTTCCTCAGCGCCCGATAGAACGCGGCGACATAATAGTCTTCAAGTATCCGGGGAATCAGAACAACCCCTCAGACCCGCGCGACCGCGACCCCAACAACCTGCCATATAAGACGAACTACGTTAAGCGCGTCGTGGGCTTGCCGGGCGATCATGTGGAACTGCGCGAGAGGACGGTTCTGGTGAACGGCCAGCCGCTGCCTGAGCACCAGATTGCCGCGCACGATTTTTCCGAGGGCGACGACCCCGACGACCCGCGCAACAAGATGCCGCTCAGGGTTGAGAGCAACCCGCCGCGCACGCTCAATCAGTCCTATGATGTTTACTACAGCACCAATCGCACACTGGATACGAATCGCAGCTTTGTCGTCCCCGACGGCAATTACATGGTAATGGGCGACAATCGCAACAACAGCGCAGACAGCCGCGTCTGGGGCTTCGTCCCGCGCGACCTGATAATTGGCCGCGCCATGTTCGTCTACTGGTCTTACGACGAGAGCGCGCCGTCAAGCGGCAACTTCATCTTTGATTTCTTCAACAATACGCGCTGGCGTCGCACGGGCACGATGGTCAAATAAGGGATGAAGGATGAGGGATGAGGGATGAATAAGAAGGAGTAATAGCGTTAACACGCAATTGGCTCAATCCATTTCATCCCTCATCCCTTATCTAAAACCCCGCCTCGTGTTAAGATTCTCCTTCCACGTTCTCAAAAATTTTCGCGCATCTTTAGGCTCTCGCGCGCTCTTTCAAGAGAAAGGTCTGCGCTTCGGGGATGAGTTTCTGGGAGAAGGTACAGGTGGCGGCGAGACTTGCGGGCTATTATCACTGGCTCGCGCTCTCTTTCGTCGTGGCTGCGTTTGCGCTGGCGGCGCTCGTGCCGCAGGAGCGAGTTCGCATACGCCGCTCCGTTCTGCTCTTCGCGCTCTCGTTCATCGGACTACTCGTTGCTGGCGCGCTCCATTCGCCGGGGCTTGACGACACACAGGGCGTTGCGTATCGCTGGATTGACTGGACTGCGCTCTTCATAGAGGGTGTCGCAATCACGACGGTCGTAAGCGTGCTGGTCTTCGACCTGATCCTGGGCGCGATTCATTTGACGCCGCCGCGAATCCTTCGCGACCTGATTATAGCTTTCGCTTACATCATCATCGCCATCTCGCTACTGTCGCGCAGCGGCGTTGACCTGACAGGCATCGTTGCCACCTCCGCCGTGATAACCGCTGTCATAGGTTTCTCGTTGCAGGACACGCTGGGCAACATCATGGGCGGCATGGCGCTTCAGATGGAGCGCACGATTGGCGTCGGCGACTGGGTGCGCATAGGCGACACGGAAGGGCGTGTCAAGGAGATTCGCTGGCGGCAAACTTCCATAGAGACGCGCGACTGGGACACTGTTGTCATACCTAACAGCGTGTTGATGAAGGGGCAGGTCACGCTGTTGGGGCGGCGTGAAGGGATGCCGCGCCAGCATCGCATGTGGGTCTATTTCAACGTAGACTTTCGCCATTCCCCTACGACAGTGATTGACATTGTGGAGAAGGCATTGTGCGCCGAAGCCATCCCGAACGTCGCTGCCGAGCCTGCGCCGCACTGTCTGATGATAGATTATAAAGACAGCTACGCGACGTATGCTGCGCGCTACTGGTTGACGGAACTGGCGCTCACAGACCCTATGAACTCCATTGTGCGCACACGCATCTTCGCGGCTCTGGGGCGCGCGGGCATTCA
Source organism: Pyrinomonadaceae bacterium (assembly GCA_035316225.1). Taxonomy (GTDB): domain Bacteria; phylum Acidobacteriota; class Blastocatellia; order Pyrinomonadales; family Pyrinomonadaceae; genus 3-1-20CM-3-53-8. The sequence continues at coordinate 2,547 of DATHJK010000322.1, read as the reverse complement.
GCTATCGATTCCTGCTCGCACGCTCTTCATCACGGAAGAGGACGAGACCCGAAGGGCCAGAAAGCTGAGCGAGGAGGTAGGCCGTCGCGTAGAAGCTCTTCGCCACGTCGAGCTTTTCCACACGCTCACGGACGAAGAGTTGCAGGAGCTTGCACGTCGTCTGAGTGTAGCTCCTTTCGTGCGCGGCGAGGCCATGACGAGGCAGGGAGCGCAAGCGCACTGGCTCTACATCATGACGAAAGGCGAGGCGGAAGTGCGAATAGCGGTTGACGGAAGCCAGATGACCAAAAAGGTGGCGGAGCTTAACGAAGGAGATTTCTTTGGCGAGATGGGATTGATGACGGGCGAGCCTCGCTCGGCTACGGTCGTCGCACGCACGGACGTTGAGTGCTACCGTCTGGATAAAGAAGCTTTCAACGACATACTGCGCCGAAGACCTGAGCTTGCAGAAGACATCTCGCACGTGCTGGCGCGCCGCCGCGTGGAGCTTGTTGCCGTGCGCGAGAATCTGAACGAAGAAGCCAAGCGCATGCGAATGCGCCACGCGCAGGGCGACCTGCTTCAACGCATACGCAGCTTCTTCACGCTTTCGTGAAAGAAGTAGACGGTGGAAAGTAGCCAGTAGTCAGTAGCCAGCATGGAAGAGGTTGAGCAGCTTTCCAGATTAAAAGCTATCTCTCAACATTGAGCGTTATAAAATCTACTGACTACTGGCTACTGACTCCTGACTCCTTAGGGAGAATTTCATGTTTTCGATATGGGCATTGGGTGGGTTGACATGGTGGAAGCTGGCAAAGCGCGTCTGGTCTGAGATGAATGATGACGATATGTGGGGGCGTGCCGCGCAACTCTCTTACTATTTTCTTCTGGCGCTCATTCCGTTGCTGCTCTTCTTAACTTCCCTGATAGGCATGGTGCTGGGGTCTGGCACGGGGTTGCGCCATGCCCTCTTTCGTTATCTAGCGGAGGTGATGCCGCCCTCTGCGTTCGATTTGATTGACCAGACGGTGACAGAAGTAACCGTTGCGAGCAGCGGCGGCAAGCTTTCGTTCGGATTTCTGGCGGCGCTCTGGGCTGCGTCAAACGGCATGGGCGCTATCACCTCTGCGCTTAATGCAGCTTACGACGTGAAGGAGACCAGACCCTGGTGGAAACAGCGCCTTGTGGCAATCGGACTTACGTTAGCGCTGGCAGTGCTGATTATCTCTGCGCTTGTGCTGGTGCTCTATGGCGGGAACATAGCGGAAAAAATTGCAGCCAGTTACGGATTCGACCTGGCATTCACAGCAACGTGGAAGATATTGCAGTGGCCTATAGTGCTTGCCTTCATACTGCTCGCATTCGCCTTGCTCTACTTCTTCGCGCCAGACCTGCGGGATCAGAAATGGAGTTGGATAACACCCGGCTCTGCTATAGGCGCGGTGCTATGGCTGCTGGTCTCCTTCGCGTTCCGCGCCTACCTGCACTTCTTCGATTCATACAGCAAGACCTACGGCTCGCTCGGCGCGGTCATCATCCTTATGCTCTGGTTGTACCTGACCGGCGTAGCAGTGCTTACAGGCGGCGAAGTCAATTCAGAGATAGAAAACGCGGCAGCGAAGCAGGGCGAGCCGGACGCGAAAGAGAAGGGCGAGAAGAGTCCTGATACCGGGAAAGGGAAGAGAACAAACAAAGGTCGCTGAAGATTTGATAATTTGAAATTTTGAATTGAAATTTATTCATCGAATCTTAAAGAACTAAAACGCTCAATCTGTTCGCAGCAATAAATAGATTTTCATCTCTCCCTTACGGGATTCAATTCGCGCCGTCTGATTTTCCTTAAACTTCGGAGGAATCTAGCGTCATGCTAAAACCCAATCGCTTACGCACACTCGCACTGCTGCCTTTCGTCATTGGCACGCTGCTGCCACTATTCATAACAAGCGCAGAGCCTGCCGAGCAGCAACAGCAAGCTCGCGCTTACGACCGCAGCCTTTTCAAATCGCTTCAGTGGCGCAGCATCGGCCCGTATCGCGGCGGTCGCTCTGCCGCCGTAACGGGCGTGGCGTCGCAGCCCTACGTCTATTACTTTGGCGCGACGGGCGGGGGCGTCTGGAAGACGACGGACGCAGGCGCTAACTGGGAGGTCATCAGCGACGGCACAGTGTTCGGCACAGGCTCTGTGGGCGCAATTGGTCTGAGCGATGCTGACCCGAACACAATCTACGTAGGCATGGGCGAGCAAACGTTGCGCGGCAACGTCTCGCATGGCGATGGAATGTACAAATCGATAGATGCAGGGAAGACTTGGAAAAAGATTGGACTCGATGACACGCGCCAGATAACGCGCGTGCGCGTTCATCCAAAGAATCCAGACATAGTTTACGTCGCGGCTCTGGGTCACCTGTTTGGCCCAAACGAAGAGCGGGGCGTCTTCCGCTCGCGCGATGGTGGCCGCAACTGGCAGAAGATACTTTACCGCGACAACCGTACGGGCGCGTCCGACCTGATTCTTGATCCGACCAATCCGAACATAATCTACGCGGCGTTCTGGCAGGTGGTGCGTAA
>DATHJK010000321.1:0-16269 GCA_035316225.1 Pyrinomonadaceae bacterium | reverse complement strand
CGTCGAGCGAGCCTTCCGCGCTTCCTGCGCCTACAAGCGTATGCAGTTCGTCAATGAAGACTATGTAGTGCGGATTCTCTATCAGCTCGCGCATGATCTGCTTCAAGCGCTCCTCGAACTGCCCGCGATACTTTGTGCCAGCGACTATTAAAGAGAGGTCTAAGGAAAGGATGCGTTTGTTCTCAAGGAAAGAGGGCACGTCGCCGCGTACAATTCTCTGTGCCAGTCCTTCAACGATTGCGGTCTTGCCTACGCCCGGCTCGCCAATCAAGACGGGATTATTTTTCGTGCGACGGCAGAGGATTTGGACGACGCGCTCTATCTCTGCGTCGCGTCCCACGAGCGGGTCTAATTTGTCGTTCTGCGCGTCCTCGGTCAAATCGCGCGAGAACTCTACAAGGTGCGGCGTGTCCTTCTTCTGCGAGGCGCGAGCGTCCGCGCCCGTCTGACGCGCTATCTCGTCTCGGACTGAGTTTATGCGAAGCCCGCGCTCGTAAAGAATCTCTGCGGCCATAGAGCGCTCTTCGCGAAGCAGGCCGAGCAGCAGGTGTTCCGTTCCGATGTGGCGGTGCTGAAGACGGTCAGACTCTTCGTGAGCGTAGGCTAGCACGCGCTTGGTTTCGGGCGCGAGCGGCAATTCCACTGAGGTGGAAATCTTCTCGCGCAAGAGAGTGCGCCCCTCTATCTCTTTGCGTATGGCTTCGATTGTGACTTGAGCGCGCGGGAAGAAGCGACTCGTCAGAGTCTTGTCCTCGCGCATGAGTCCGAGCAACAGATGCTCAGGCTCTATGGCGGGCGCGCCGAATTGCGACGCTTCATAGCGCGCAAAGAAGATTACTCTTCGGGCTTTCTCCGTGTAGCGTTCGAACATAGATTAGACCAAAGTTCAAGTTCCGAAAACTATTTATGATTGCCGTGCCGGGCCAACCTGCTGCGGAGAATCGGCCCGGCACAATTCCCGCGCAACATTATAATAGATGTCAGATGCCATATGCTAGATGCTAGAAAAATAAGTCTGGAGTCTGGAGTCTGGAGTCTCGTAGTCAACTGGTCAACAACAGTCTTTTGCTTTTGACTCCAGACTCTAGACTTCAGACTCCAGACTTCCCGCTCGTAAGAGCAATATACGGTCGCAGGCGCGCGCAAGTTGCTCGTTATGTGTTGCGATGATGACGATTGCGCGTCGCTCGCGGCAGTAGGAGACGAGCATAGCACCTATTCGTTCGCCTGTCTCATTATCCAGATTCCCGGTCGGCTCGTCCGCCAGTACCATGTGCGGGCGCGTGACCAGAGCGCGCAGGACTGCAACCCTCTGCTGCTCGCCGCCTGAAAGATGTCCCACAGGTTGAGAGGCGCGCTCGCCCAACCCTATCTGTTCCAGAGAAGAGACGGCGCGCTCCATGCTCATTTTGCGCGACTCGCGTCTTATCAGAAGCGGCATCGCAACGTTCTCAGCCGCAGTCAAATCCGGCAGCAGATGGTGAAACTGAAAGACAAGGCCGACCAGTTCGCTTCTGAAACTCGCCAGATGCCGAGCGCTCGCACGCGCGACATCGAATTCACCTAACTTGATTTCCCCAGAGTCGGCCTTCTCAATTCCGCCCAGCAGGTGAAGGAGCGTTGATTTGCCTGCGCCGGATGCGCCGACAACGGCTAAGGTCTCGCCAGCCGACGCCTCGAACGAAACTCCGCGCAGCACTTCAATCGGCGCGCCCGCCGAGCTAAGAAAACTTTTGCTCAGGTTGCTCACGCTAAGGCCATCGTGCCGCGTCGTATCAGCCGTCACGCAAAGCCTCCGCAGGTCTTATGCGCGCCGCCGCACGCGCAGGGTAGAGCGTTGCGAGAAGACTGAGAATCAAAGCGACTATGGCCGCAAGCGCAACGTCCGTAGTGCGTGCGCGGAAAGGAATATTGCTGAGCGAATAAACGTCTGCGGGCAGGCTGACCAACTTGTAGCGATTGCCTGCGAGACTGGCCGCGAGGCCGATCAAGATTCCTGCGATTGCCCCTGTGCCGCCGATGATTGCGCCTTCTATGACGAAGACTGCCATTATACTCTGCGCGCGCGCGCCCATAGCGCCGAGGATGGCTATGTCTGCGCGCCGCTCTACGACCAGAAGCACCAGCATCGTAGTGATGTTTAGCGTTGCCACCAGAATGATGAGCGCTAGAGCGATTGTGCCCATGCGCCTCTCTAAAGCGAGAGCGGCAAACAACGGACGGTTAGCCTCCTGCCAGTCAACTGTGGTGAAAGCCGGGCCAAGCGACGAGCGAACCCCCTCTGAGACGCGCGCGACATCGTAGATGTCAGCGACTTCTATGCCTATGACTGAGGCCGCAACGCTCGTCCGATTGCCCGAAAAACTTGAAGCGACCGAAAGCGAGACGTAAGCCCAAGACGCATCATATTCGTAAAGTCCTGAGCGGAAAATCCCTGCGACGCGAATGCGTCGATAGCGAGGCGCTAACCCCAGAGGCGTGAGCGTTGCTTCGCCCGAAACGAGTTGGCCCACGTCGCCCATGTGCAAGCCTGTGCGGGCGGCCAACTCCGATCCAAGAATCATCGCTGGCAGGTTTTCGTCGTTTGAAGAAAAGGTCGAATCAGTTGGCGATTCATGCGCTTGCGCATGAAGCGAGGAAGCGGGCGCGCCATTACCAACATGGTCACTCAAAAGCGGCTCTATAGAGCCTTCAATCATCGTTCGACGAATCTCTTCAACTACGCGCGGCGAATCCCTATCAACTCCGCGCAGCACCGCGTAAGCCGACCCGCTCTCGCCGCTCAACAGCGCGCCATCATACGTGGTTGCAGCCGCATCCCTTACGCCGCTCACGCTCTTCACTCGCTCTATGACGTTACGATAATCCGCCATCTGCCCACCGTCGGCGCGCATGAGCGAGATGTGCGCCGTGCCGCGCAGGATTTTTTCGCGCATCTCGTCACGAAAACCGTTCGCAAGCGCGAGCGCTACAATCAATGCAGCGACGCCGCACGCTACGCCCAATATAGCGGCCAACGCCGTCACGCGCGCCAGCCTGCGCGGCTCCTTCATACGCAAGTAACGTAAGGCAAGAAACAGTTCGTAAGGCATGAAAACGTTTCCGAAGCGACGATAGATAAGAAGGTCAAGGTGAGTTGGAATTCGCGGCTACGGTGATTGACGACCCTTTCAATCCGGGAACAACGTGTCCCATGTCGGATCAGCGTATTCCCACCACAGCCCCTGCTCCAGCAGGAAGCCCACTACGGATTGCAACTCTATCTCCGGCGGGGTGATGATGCAGAGCAGATGTGACTGCTTAATCTCGTAGCTCGCTCCGAGTTTCTTAATGGCTTTGAGAAACGGCTTGACCTCTTTTGAGGAAGCCCCATGCTTTCCAAAGATGACGCGAAGGGTTCGATTACCGGATTTCTCTATCGCGCTTTCAAATCGCAGCCGCTCGTCTTCGCCCGATTCCGCTCTCACCACATCATTTATTGAGACGCCGTAGGCGAAAGCGGGGCTTTGAACGAGACGATAGAGGCTCTGGCCCTTAAGCGGCTCGGCCTCTATCATCTCAGTTCTTCCTTCGTCGTCTTCAAACTCTATGAGCACTTTCTTTTTACCCATCACCTTCCCCTCGTTAAGAAGCGCCCCCGCGTTTCGGATTTAGAGCGTAGGGCTGTTGTTGCCCAGCAGCGTGCGGCGAATGATCTTGATGGGCGGGAAGCCCTGGCGCATGAACGCATCATGAAACTCCTGAAGACTGAAACGGCTGCCGCGCATACGCTTATAGTCCTCGCGCAGCTTCATTATCTCCAACTTGCCGAGCGTGTAAACAAGATAGGTCGGATCGGACGTGCCGCGTTTTGTCTCGCGCTCGGCGTTCGCGTGCGATTGGTAGCCCTCGTGTACGAAGAAATCAATCGCCTGCTCGTAGGTCATACGCCCTCTGTGCATCTCTATGCCTACTATGTAACGAGCGTTCCTCAGTAGCGCATCCTGCAATTGTCCCAGACGAAGCTTGAGATCACCATTGCCGTACCCTTCATCCAGCATCATCTGCTCGCAGTAGTGCGCCCAGCCCTCGGCGTTCGAGCCGCAGCCCAGAAGTTTCCTGACCTTTGACGGCGCGTGCTGCACCCATAGGAACTGAACGTAGTGGCCCGGATAAGCTTCGTGCACGGCGGTCGAGATGATCGTGCCGTAGTTGAACCCAGCCATGTGCTCTTCCACCTGCTCGCGCGGCCATGTGGTCTCCGGCAGCGTGACATTGAAGAACGCCTCTTTCGCCACCGTCTCGAAAGGCCCCGGCGTGTCCATCGAAGCGAACGTCAGCGCGCGTTCAAACGGCGGCGTCTCCTCAACTATGGGAAGCACAGGCGAAGGAATGGTGATGATGTGATGCGCGACGATGAACTGTTGCAGGCCGCCGAGCACGCTACGAAAACTTTGTAGAAGCTGATTCGGCTCAGGATGATCGTGCGAAATCTGGTCAAGAATCTGCTGCGGCGTCTTCGTCGGGTCTAATTTCTTCGCAGTCTCTTGAAACCATCGCTGGTTCGCCCTCAAGTTTTCGTAACCTATCTCGAGCAGCCGGTCCAGCGGTATGTCAACCATCTCTTCATAGAGAAGTTTCTTGCGATAATTCTCCGCGCCTATGCGGAAATCGCCGTTCGAGCGCGGCAGCACGTCGTCTTGCAGAAACTTCTGGTAACTGTTGAGCGCATCAATCACAGCCTGATTGCTCTTCTGAAATTCAGACTGAAGAGAAGCGTCTGTGACGGACTTGAAAGCCAGAGGAACATCATTCTGAAAGAAGCTGACGATGCCCGGAATCTGTTCGAGCGCGATTTCTGTGTAGATGCGCGGCGGGTTTTTGAGATTGGCGCGCGCGTCCTCGAAAACTTTCGGCATCTGGCGCTCGCGCGCAATCACGGAGCGCAGGCGGTCTGCTGCGGGCGCGAAGGTGCGGCTCATAATGACGAAGACGCTCCCGGTCACGCCGCTGCTGTAGCCGTCAGGGTTTCTCTCCCAAGAGCGAATCTCTTCCAACTCCAATAGTCGCGCGCGAAGGCTGCTGATGACAAGCTCGCGGTCGTCCTGTTCAGAAGGCGAGAGGCCGCGCGGGTCAATGTGCTCGAAGCGCTCAAGAAAATTTTTGTTCGCCGCGACCTGATTCGCAATTTCCGTCTTCGAGTAATCTTCAAGAAATCCATCGTACTGGTGAAAGCCGGAGGCCGTCCCTGCCGTAGGGTTATGCTTGAAGTATTCATCGAAGAACTGATCCACAAGCTGGTTGAATTGCGCGCTACCGCCTCCGCGCTGTCTTGCATTTCTGTTCTGTCCCACAGCTTTATTCACAATCGCCAACGATACGACCATCGCCACGAAAATCAGAATCCGTCTCATCGCAAAATCCTTTCTAAACAGGATGGAGAGGGTTTTATGGTTCTTTACGCCAAAACGGGCTATTGGTCAACACGAAGAGAAGGGATATAAGGTGGACGCTCACCGAAGATAGAAAGAACACTGAGACAGCACAGGGTATTTAAGAATCTCAAATTTGAAATCTCAAATCTCAAATGATTTGCTCTTCTTCGGTATCTTCGGTAGTAAACCCCGGTCTCAAAATCGCTCGAACCATTCCGCATAAACTCATGAGCCTAGCTTGATGACTTCTTCGCGCAGCCGCGCGTGTCTCTGCATCAGTCGAACGTAGCGCGCTTCGTCCCGTCCGGCCTTAGCCCTTACGACATTCAGAACAGCAACCTTCTCATCTTTCGTCCAACGCTCAAGATCAGGGATGAGCGCAAGCACGAATGACCAATCCTCGAAAGCGCGCCTCTCATTCTCGTTCAAATTTTTCATGCTCAGGCCGAGCGCGCTTGCGCTCCTTTCAGTGGCCGCGCGCCTGAATAGATCGGAATCGCCGTCGAACTTTCGAGCCATGAGTTTTTGGGCTTTCAGTCCCAGGTTTCTCACCTGAAAACCATCCCACTCGCTTTTCGTTGCAGGCGGCGATGTGAACAGCAGGTGGCCTTCCGCTATCTTGCGAAGTTGGCTTGCGCTCGTCCTGTATGCTTCGCGCGAGGAAAGTTTCCGCTCTTCCGTCTCAACCAGTTTTGCAATCTCCGCTCGAACGGGACGAAAGCCCAGTTTTCTATAGAACCAGAACGCGCCCGATTCAATGCCCTCTTCGTTCTCGTGCCCGATTTGATAGGGATCAACCGAAACGGCTCTCACTTTCAGCACCTGGCAAAAAAGCGCCAGCGCACGCGCGTAAGTCCACGCCGATTCGCCGTCGCGGAATGTGTAATAGAGATTAAAACCGAACTCCATTCGCTCGAAGATGGTCAGGCTTTCGGCGTAGCCAACGGGGACGCGGTTCTTGAAGATAAACGCCGCGTGGTATGCGCGAAGGGGAAGTCTTCGCGCTGCTGGCACGCCGAAGAAGTACATATCAGTGCCGCGTCCCACATGAGCGTGAAAGACTCGCGTCTCGTCGCCGTGCGTGAAGCCGTAAAGCTCACGATAGCGTGCGGCTGAAGTTTCTCTGGCGAAATCAAGAATTTTCAGGCCGTCGCGCGGTGAAACTTTTCTCAGTTGGAACGGCGGCGAGTTTAATTCGGCGGCGAGCGAAACATCTCTACGACGCAGCAGCGGCTCTGTGTGATAGAAGACCGGGCGCGAGCGCATAGGCATGCGCCCACCTGTGCGCGAGGCGCTGTACTTGTTCAGATGCCAGCAAATCCAGAGCTGTAGCGAATCGTAAAGCTCTGCACGCTCTTTTCCCGAAAGCGGCAACCGCTCGAATCTTTCTAGCAGCCAGGGGACTTCGCGCCGCCCGCCGCCCGCAGCCAGCCGCATCCATTCGCGGTACGGCACGTTGGCCTCCACGAAAGCGTCCTCTTCAATAAGCGGCATGAATCTGTGCAGCGTCTCGCCCAGACGAGCACCATCTTCATAGCCATCGAAATCGAACGTCAGGTCTCTGGCATGATGAAGCGCGAGCCAGCGCGCTATGTCGTAAGTGAAAGTCGAAGAGAATGAAGTCCCGACGATGCCAGAAACTTCCGGGTCAATGAATGGCGAAAAATCCGCGTCGCGCTCGCGCAAGCTCTCCACACGCTCCTTGAACGAAGAGAGAATTTTTTCGGCGCGGCGGAGAATTTTCCTGCCGGAAGGATAAGCGCAGATGAAAAGAAGCGTCTCGTGAAGGCGAATGAGCGCGTCTGCGTCCCAGACATCACGTTGCGCGAGTTGGCCCAAAAGTTTTAGAAGTCGAGCGCGCGCTTCCGTGTCCGAAGCCAGCTTTGAAGCTTCCAGACGATCCAGCAGTTGATTGATAGAATTTGACGACATCTGCGGAGGCTACACTTTAACTGAATTTACCCGACAGCGCACACCTCTCCGTCTCTTCAGGTCTATTCTCAGGCAGAAGCTTCTGCAAGTCCGGCACGTCTTGCGCCGTACTGTCTTCTATGGGTCTTATCTCGTAAATATTTTCAGAGACACGGCGAAAATGGAAGCGCGATTCAATCGAAACAAGATCACGCTCTTCTGACTGTTGCCAGCCGCAGGGCGACCACCATCGCGGGTCTGCGTCCAGAAAGACACGGCGGTTCTCTCCCAGAAATTTTTCGATTACGGATGAGAGACGCGCGCCGGGCCAACCGCTCCCCGTCCCTATAGTGTCCCACTTGCCCGCGCCAAGCCCACGCCAGTATGTGACGGCCACCGTCTGGCTCCCCGAAATCATCACGGCATCCGGCGGCAACATTGAAAGTCTCTCTATATAACTCTTCGTCTCGGCACGCTCCTGCCTGTATTTGCGGCTCACGGGCTTGAAGATTAGACCGAACAGAATTGCCAAACTGATAATGAGCAGAGCGACGTATGCAAGAGCTTGATTGATTGTTCGAGCGCGAGCGGCAAACGCTTTGAGCAAAAAATCGGCTGCGATAGGCGCTAGCGCCGGAAGCCCTGTCAGAAAGTAACGCCAGTTGATCGTCGTGCTGTAGTTGAAGAAGAGAAGCGCGTTGGCGAAGAGTCCTGCCGAGGCGAGCGCAAACAATGGCGAGAATCTGTGCTCGCGCCATTCTCGAACGAGCGCGAAGGGCAGCGCCAGAAAAACGAGCGGCGCGTCCAGAAAGAAGAAGGCGAAAAACGGAATCAGGTTTCGCGCCATGACAGGGTGCGCCGAAGATTCCGCGCGCGTGGCTTCCAGCCATCCGAACCACGACGCGCGAAAGCTATATACGTCCCCATAAAAGAGCGCAGCGAAAATTCCCAGCGCGAAGATAAAGAAGATTAAGCAGGCAAGCGCTGTTACCATTATCTCGCGCCGCCGCAATTTCCACCCGCAAGCTATTGGCCCAATGACGAGCCAGACCCCGTAAAACCCTATGGTCTCGCGCACGTTCACGCCCAGACCCAAGACGCCCGCGCCCAATATCACCATCCACGCTTTGCGCTCACGAAGCCCTCTGAAATGAACAATGAGCGCGATGGTGAGAATCAGAAGCGATTGAGTCTCTGTCATCACCTGCCCGCTGTAGATGATGAACGGCGGCGAGAGCGCAACGAGCAGCGCTGCGATTGTTGCCGCACGAATGTTTCCGGTGACATCTCGCGCCAGAACCCAGCAAGCTACGACTACCAGCGGACTCTCAGCCACGACCGCATACTTGAAGAGCAGGTATGCGTTCTCTGGCCTGAGACCGAAGAGGTTATGAGCAAGAAGCCAGAGCGCGTGATTGAAGTAGATGAAGACGGAGCGGCCCAGCGCCATAGAAGAGGGCGAGCCACGCAGCGCCGCGACCGTGTAATCAAGCCCGTCCCAGTCGCCAATGAAAGGGTCTGCAAACAGAAGCGAGAGGATTAAGGCAATCGCAGCAGGGATAGCCCACCAGCGCCAGTATCCAGCGAAGCCTTGCCGTACAGGATTCCCCGCTCCGTTCTTATCTTCAGTGAGATGCGTTCGACTCAATTCGGCACTCGCGCCCGGTTACCGCAGGCGGTACTGACCTGTAGGTTCTCTCTCGAAAAGATAAATCTCCACGCCCGGATAAATCCGGTGCTCTGATGTAACGTACCACTCACTCATCTTGTCAGGTGCCATATGACTCCACTCGTTTTGATGGGAGAGGACTATCCACACGCGGTCATGCCCCCCGATCTCACGATTAAGAAGCTCGGCTATGTTGTCGTCTCTCAACTCTTCGTAGCGACCCAACTGCTGGTTGTATTCCGGGAAAGGTTTTTCGGCTATGTCCGTGCGTCGCGCGTAGTAGTCGAAAGGCATGTGCGCGGCTGCTTCTGTGAAAAGAACAAGGTCGCCGGGCTGCGCCTTCTGATTGAAGAAAGCCACTGCGTCTCGCCACAAATCCTTTTTCACAGCGCTGTAATAATCGCGCATGTCCGCGAGCGCCAGAATCAGGAATGTCACGACCAGAATAGCCCGCACGGGCAGAGGTCGTAGGCTGGTGATGCCGCGCGCAACAAGAATCAGAAAAGCGGGCGAGGCCGCAATGGTGTACTTCAAGAGGAAAATCGGCGTGACGAAATGCGAGACGACGAAGGGAATAAGAACCACGCCCGCCAGCCAGATTAGAAGAAAGAGGATTCTCTGCCGGTTCGTAAACGGCAATCTGGAATCGCTCTGATTCTCTGTGTTGACGAAAGACGCGCTCGCCCGGCTCAGTCTTTTCAGAAGCAGTATGACCGGAATCGCCGCGAGCGGCAGCAGCAGCCACGCTAGATGGTACGAACCTGAAAAAGTCACCCACGTCAGATTGAACTCCGTCCACGTAGGGCGCGGTATCCAGCAACCTTTTCGCACGCGCAAGACTTGATGAATAAGCACAGTGAGCCAGGGCAGGAAGAGCAGGAATAAGATTGACTGTGCAAGAAGCCAGCGCTTTATCATCTGCCTGAAAATTTCGCGCCTGTAGAAGTAGAGCGTCAGGAAGAATGCGTTCTCGGCGATGACGACGAAGAGGCCGTAGACGTGCGTGTGCATCAAGAGGATGCTCGATAAGAGGTAAGCGGCCAGAATCCAGTTGCTTCTTCCCCCAAAGAGTTTCAGAAAGAAGTAGAGAGACACGAGCGTGAGCATGACCAGCAGCGAGTACATGCGCGTCTCTTGCGAGAACTCTATGTTGATGTGTGAGAATGCCAAAAGGAGCGCGGCAAGGATTCCTGTGGCGCGGTCGAACAGAAGCGCGGCCAGTTTGTACGCGAGCGCAATACTGATGATTCCAAACAGAGCGGAGAGCAGCCGCGCGCTTTGCTCGGAATCGCCGAAGAGGTTTATCCAGTAGTGCAGCAGGAAATAGTAGAGCGGCGGGTGAACATCGTTCGAGGCTTCGTCAACTATGCCGGAAAGATTTTCGTGAGCGACGTAAATCGAGTAGGCTTCGTCTAACCAGATGCTGTCGGAGTTGATGTAAGCGATTCTCAGGAGCGCGCCAGACGCTACGACGAGGATGAGGCAAGCCAGGACTATGCGCGTCCGGCTGCTATGAGTTTCCGTTTCGGGATTCTTCGTCTGAGTTGAGCTTGTCAATCAGTTGCTTCTCGAAAGTCTCTTCGGGGCGTTTTACCATCGTCAAGCGATTGCCGCGATCATTGTACTCAACTTCGTCCATAATGTTGTAGATGAGAAGCACGCCCCTGCCCGACGCGCGAAAGAGATTTTCGGGGTCGCGCGGGTCTGGAATCTCCGAGACGTTGAAGCCATGCCCTTCGTCTTCTATGGTGAAGCGCGCCTCTTTCGAGGAAAGCTCCGCCGTGATGCGCACCAGTTTCGAGGGGTCGTTTCGGTTTCCGTGCTTGACGGCGTTGACGAAAGCTTCGTCCAGAGCCACGAAGAGGTTTGAGCGCTCCGGGCGTATGAGTCCGAGTTTCGCCACGCGCTCTATCAGATATTGAAGCACGCCGTTCATCAAAGAGAGGTCGCTGGGGAGTTCGAAATCAATCTTTTCGTGAACGTAAGGGAGAATCTTTATGTCGTCAATGAAGCGAAGCTTGTAGGAGAGCGTCTTTTCGACAATGCCGCGCAACTCCTCTTTATGGTAGGGAACGCGAAGGAAATTGGCCGCGCCGATTTTGAATGCTTTGACTATGCCGGGCTGCTGGGTTTCATTAGAGGAGACCACGATTGGAATCATAAGGCGCTTGCGTTTTATCTCGCTAACGAGTTGCACGCCGCCCTCCGCATCGTCTGTGAGATCGCTGATGATAAGATCGAACTCGTCCAGATCGTCGCGCCCAAGCGCTGACGTGCGCTCCCCGATTGAGACCACATCATGCCCCAACTCGCGCAACGCCCCCTCAAGAACGGCGCGCAGTTCATCATTATTATCGACGATGAGAATTCGTCGTCTTTCCATCAGCCTCTTATGTCCAGCCTTGATGATGTGGAAGGGAAGAGCCAAGCCGCCTGTCGCGCTTTTCCGCACCATTGTACGAAAAAGTCCCACCCCGCGTTTCAAATAATATATTAAAGGCCGTGAATCGTAAATCGTGAATAGTGAATAGAAAAGCAGAGCGTCGAATCTATTCAACTTCTATTCACTATTCACCATTCACGATTCACGGCTTTTCGCGTTTCTGCTAGACTCACGCTTTCTGTTTCATGCAAGCTTCAGTCGAACAGCAAACCCCGTCGAGTGAGCGCCCAGCCGGGCGCAGTGTCGAGCGCGCGTACACGTTCGCAGACCTTTCAGCCTATTCCCGTAAGAATCGCTTTCTGATTCGTGCAGCCGATCTGGCTTTCTACCTGCTAATCAAGCTCATCGCCTCGACCGTTCGGTTCGATGTAGAGGGCTGGGAGAACTGGGAAGAGGCTTCGCGCGATGGGCGGATTCCCATCTACACGTTCTGGCACAATAGAGTTTTTCTTGCGACCTACTTCTGGCAGAGGCGGCGCATCGTCGTGATGACCTCGCAGAGTTTTGACGGCGAGTACATAGCCCGTTTCATTCAACGCTTCGGCTACGGCGCGGCGCGTGGATCGAGCACGCGCGGCGGCACGGGCGCGCTAGTAGAGATGGTGCGTCTGATGCGCGCAGGCTCGCCCACGGCATTCACGATTGACGGGCCGAAGGGGCCGCGCTACGTCGCCAAGATGGGCGCGGTGCTTCTGGCGAAGAAGACAGGCAATCCCATCCTGCCATTCACCATTGCGGCTGAGAAATACTGGACGGCGAAGAAGAGTTGGGATCAGTTTCAAATCTCCCGGCCTTTCACGCGCGCACACGTTCTCATTGCCCCGCCAATCTTCGTTCCGCCGGACGCAGACGAAGCTACGCTCAACGCAAAGCGAGACGAGCTTCAACAATCGCTCGATAATATCAACCGGCGCAGCGACGAACGGCGCGCTGTCTGAAACATAGCGCACGGCGCGCCGTGTGTAGTATAAAAGCCTTTCCCCTTATTACTTCGGTCACGGAGGAAAAATGATTAATCAGGAGCGTATCAAAAACCTTCTTCTTGAGTTGTGCGAGATAAGCAGTCCTTCAAGGCGCGAGCGCGATGTGGCCGAGAAGATTAAAAAATATTGCGAAGAGATGGGTGCGGAAGTCGAAGTGGACGAGGCAGGCGAGAAGGTTGGCGGCAACACAGGCAACGTCATCGCGCGCTTTCGAGGAACTATCCCCGGCTCGGAAGCCATCATGATGAGCGCGCACATGGACACGGTTGTGCCCTGCGAGAATGTACTCCCGATTGTGGAAGGCGACATCATACGCACGGACGAATCGACCGTTCTTGGCGGCGACGACAAATCCGGCTGCGCCGTTATCATAGAGACCATTCGCTGTCTGAAAGAGCAGAACATCCCGCACACGGACATAGAAGCGATATTCTCCATCTGCGAAGAAGTGGGACTGCTCGGCGCGAAGAACGTTGACGTATCCGGATTGAGATCGAAGTATGGAATCGTCTTCGATTCGGACGATCCGGGCTTTCTCTTCACTAAGGGGCCGTCGGCGAATCATCTTGAATTCAAAGTTCACGGCCTTGAGTCTCACGCTGGCGTCGCCCCGGAATTCGGCATCTCTGCGATAAAGGTCGCGGCGGAAGCAATCAACAATATGAAGCTCTTCCGAATTGACGAAGAGACCACCGCCAACATAGGCGTCATACGCGGAGGCGAGGCCACCAACATCATCACCAACCTCGTCGAACTGAAAGGCGAGGCACGCTCGCTCAGTGAAGAGAAGTTGAAAGCTCAGTGCGAGCACATGGTGAAATGTTTTGAAGACGCTGCGGCCAGGTACGAAGTGACTGTTGACGGCAAGACCACGAAAGCATGGGTTGAATCTAAGGTCGAGCCTGAATACTATGCCATGAACGTGCCGGACGATTCGCGTGTGGTGCAGCTTGTAAAGCGGGCGGCTGCGAGCATGGGGCTTGAAGTCGAGACGATGGCATCGGGCGGCGGCTGCGACGCGAACATCTTCAACAAGCGCGGGATAGAATGCGCCAACCTCGGCACAGGCATGCGCGCCATTCACACCGTCAAAGAGTGGCTCGACGTTAAAGACATGTACGCCTCGGCAGAGATGACGCTGCAAATCCTGAAACTGAACGGCGAGATGGCTATGAAGAGCAAGGCAGAAGGATGAGAGATGAAAGAGTAGCCCTTCAACTTCGGTAGTTACTCTTTCCGCTCTACACCTTCATGCTTGCTTTCCAGCGCGCTGTCGCAAGATTCGACAGCGCGTTTTGTTTTGAAGATAATCAGATCCGTAAATTTCAGATGACCGGAAATCCTAATACTTCTGAATATCGCAGCGGTTACGTCGCGCTCATCGGGCGACCGAATGCCGGTAAGTCCACTCTGCTTAATCGTCTCGTGGGCGAGAAGATTGCGGCGGTGTCGAATAAGCCGCAGACAACAAGGCACAGGATTCAGGGTGTGATTACGCGCGAGGATGGTCAGATTGTTCTGGTTGATACGCCGGGCGTGCACAAGCCCGGATATTTGCTGAACCGTAGGATGATGGCTACGGTGCATGATGCGCTGATGGGCGTTGACCTCGTGTGCTTGATTCGTGATGCGAGTGTTTCGACGGGCAACGGCGACCGCTTCGTGCTTGATCTTGTGAAACAGTCTGGAAAAGCGGCGCTGCTTCTTCTTAACAAGACTGACAAGGTTGCGGATAAGTCCAGGCTGTTACCTCTGATGGAGCAGTATGGCAAAGAGTATGACTGGCGCTCGGTTGTGCCGCTCTCTGCGCTAAAAGGCGACATGATTGAAGTGCTCCTCAGCGAGATCATCAAAAATCTTCCCGAAGGCGAACCCCTTTTCGATGAAGACGAGTTGACGGATCAGCCCCTGCGCGTGCTCGTGGCCGAAATTGTGCGCGAGAAGATTTTGCAGGCGACGGGCGAAGAGATTCCCTATGTGACTGCGGTCGTCACGGAAAAGTTCGAGGAGGTAAGCGCAGATTTCGCTCGAATCAACTGCGTCATCTTCGTCGAAAAATCTTCGCAGAAGAGGATAGTCATAGGTCATGGTGCCGAACGATTGAAAGAGGTGGGCACGCGCGCGCGACAGGACATAGAACGACTGCTGGGCCATCGCTGCCACCTTGAGCTTTTCGTCAAAGTCGAAGAGGGATGGCGCGACAAAGAGCGCCTGCTGAACGAACTCGGAATCGGTGAAGGGATGAAGGATGAGGGATGAAAATAGAGATACCGGATTCTGATTCATCCCTACACCCTCATCCCTCATCCCCTCGACTGTGGTACGCGGTTGATGTTTCTCTTTCGGCTGAAGCGTGCGAGGCCGTCGAATATGCTTTGATGGAAGCGGGCGCGCTCGGCACGGAGAGCAAGGATGAGAGCGTTGATGTTGCGCGTGTCTACGCTTACTTCCCGGAAATTCCTGAAATAGAGAAAGTTCGCGCCGCCCTGCTTGATGCGCTCAGGCTTTATGATCTTCCGTCATCGTCAGTGCGCGAGATGAGTGTGAAGGAAGTCGAGGACAGGGATTGGTTAGGAGAATGGAAAAAGAGTTGGCGCGCGGTCACGGTTGGAAGATTCATCGTCGCGCCGCCCTGGGGCGATTTGAGGGAAACGGGTCAGATCGTGATTCGCATTGAGCCGGGCATGGCCTTTGGCACGGGCACGCACGAGACCACGCGGCTGTGTCTTGCTGCAATCGAAAAATATTTCGAGGGCGGAAGCTTTCTGGACGTTGGCACTGGCACTGGCATACTCGGCATCGCTGCCGCGAAGCTTTTTCCGCCAGCACGCATTGAAGCGTGCGACACGGACGCGGATGCCGTTCGGATAGCGCGCGAGAACGCGCAGATGAATGGCGTTGCCGAACGAATAGAGTTTCGCGTGGGTACGATTGACGAAACCACAGCTTCAGCCGATATGGTCTGCGCTAACCTCACGGCTGACGTGATCGTTCCAATGCTCCCCGTGTTGACGGGCGCAACATGCAATCGCCTGATCCTCTCCGGCATACTGGAAACGCAAACGGAACTCGTGCTCTCGCGCCTCGGCGAACTAGGCATTACAGAACCGCTCGAACTCATGAGCGACGGCGAATGGATCGCAATGGTCGTTTAAGGGAGGATGGAAGGGATGAGGGATGAAGGATGAGGGATGAATAAGAGGTTGAGCCAATTGCGTGTTGACGCTATTACTCAACCCATTTCATCCCTCATCCCTCCGCCCTCATCCCTTCTGTCCTCCCTCATCCCTCATCCTATGCCTCGTCGAAGATTTTATGCGCCGCGTGAGAATTTCGCGGCTGACGGAAAGAGCGTGATGCTCTCGCAAGATGAAGCGCGTCATATGCGCGACGTGTTGCGATTGCGGCGCGGTGACGAAGTGTTCGTCTTCGATGGCGAGGGCAAGGAGTTTGTTTGCGAGGTTGCGGAAATTAACAGTCGCGGCGCTTCGCTCGTTGTGAAAACGGAGGTCGAGCCTTCGCGCCCTGAATCGCCGCTCGATTTAACGCTGGCCGTGGCGCTGCTCAAAGGCGAGAAGTTCGATCTTGTAGTGCAGAAGGCCACGGAGCTTGGGGCGGCGCGCATCCTGCCCGTCACTACGAAGCTTGCGGATGTGCGCTTGCGTGATGAAAAGGATGCGTCGCGTCGTCGAGCGCGATGGCAGCGTATAGCTCTGGAAGCAGCGAAGCAGTGTGGACGCGCGCGCGTGCCGGAAATCTCCGCTCCAACCGATTTCGCTTCGCTCGTAGAGGGCGCGGCTTCAAACGTTGAAGAAAAATTTCTGATGTTCGCAGAGCGTGGCGGCGAGG
>DATHJK010000320.1:0-4715 GCA_035316225.1 Pyrinomonadaceae bacterium | reverse complement strand
CGAAAATAAGGGATGCGCCCTTCTTCTGCGGAATCTCTACCGCTAGGATTTCGTCCTTGAATTTTCCGGCTTTAATTGCAGCCGCAGCTTTACGATGAGAATTCAGCGCATACTCGTCCTGCTCTTGACGTGTCACGTTGTAGCGTTCGGCTACGACTTCGCCCGTATTGCCCATGTGATAGTTCTCGAAGGCGCACCACAGACCATCTTGAATCATAGAATCCACAAGAACTCCATTGCCCATGCGATAGCCTTCGCGCGCTTGCTGTAGAAGGTAAGGTGCGTTGCTCATTGATTCCATTCCGCCTGCGACCACCATCTCAGAGTCGCCAAGCTGAACGCCCTGCGCCGCCATCATCACGGATTTCAGTCCAGAGCCGCATACCTTGTTGATGGTAACGGCAGAGACGCCGAACGGAATGCCACCATGAAGCGCCGCCTGTCTGGCAGGATTCTGCCCAAGCCCCGCCTGAATCACGCAGCCCATTATCACTTCGTCCACATCTTCAGGAGCAAGGCCAGCGCGCCTTACGCTCTCCTTGACGACCATCGCGCCCAACTCAGTCGCCTTGAATCCTTTCAACGCGCCCAGAAACTTCCCAGTGGGCGTGCGAACTGCGCTTATGATAACCGCTTCTCTTCTCTCTGCCATGATTACCTCTTTGGTTTGTGAATAGTAAATAGTGAATGGATGAAAGCATTTCCATCTACCATTTATCATTTTTCCTTAACTGCCTTTTTACTATTCACCCCAGAGGGTGTCAAGCAATCGCTCTCGCGCGAAAATGGCGTGATTGAAATAGTCTGCGTGCGGGTGCTAGACTTAACCGGTTTTTATTCATCATACAAGCAGAAGCCGGTGGAAGTTTAATGCAAGCTCTCATACTCGCAGGCGGCAAAGGAACAAGGCTAAGACCGTTGACGCTCTACACGCCGAAGCCAATCGTTCCTATATGCAACCGCCCGTTCCTGCTCTACCAGATTGACACGCTCAAGCGCGCAGGCATCACAGACATAACTCTCTCGCTCTCTTACCAGCCGAACAAGATAGAGCAACTGCTAGGCGATGGTTCAGATCACGGCGTTAATCTGAAATACACTGTCGAGCCGCAGCCCATGGGGACGGCTGGCGCATACAAGTACGCCGAGAATCTGATACGAGAGCCAACTGTCGTCTTCAACGGCGACATACTCACAGACCTTGATTTGAAGACGGTGATACGTGAGCACAAGGATCGAAACTCCGTCGCCACAGTCGTACTCACTCCGGTTGAAAACCCTTCTGCTTACGGTCTGGTGGAAACTGAACCGGACGGGCGCATACGCCGTTTTCTTGAGAAGCCGAAAGCGGATGAGATAACGGTCAATACCATCAACGCAGGCACTTATGTTCTTGAGCCGCGCGTGCTCGATCTGATTCCAGAAGGAGAGAACTACTCATTCGAGTACGGGCTTTTCCCCAAACTCCTGATGCTGAATGAGCCTTTCTTCGCGCACGTACCGCAGCGCACCTACTGGCTGGACATAGGCACGCCCGCCCGCTACCTGCAAGCTAATCACGACCTGCTGGCAAATCGCATCGCGCGCATTCACATTAAAAATCGGCTGGGCAATTTCGACATGGCGACAATCGCCGAAGTTGACGAGACTTCCGTAGTCGCGGACGACTGCATGATTAAGCCCGGCGCGCAGATAATCAACTCAATTCTGGGACAGGGCTGTTATGTAGAGGAGAAGGCTATTGTCGAAAACTCTGTCATATGGTCGCACACGCGCATAGGCGCGGGCGCTCAACTACAGAGCGCAATCGTGGGGCGTGGTTGTCACATAGGCCGCTCGGCTTTCGTAGGCTCCGGCACGGTGCTGGGCGATAAGGCTTCGCTCACAGACTACTCTCAAACCGGAGAGCAAGCGCAGTGAGCGATTCCGTAAAGCTCGCGGAAATTCGATTCGGCACAGACGGCTGGCGCGCAGTCATAGCCCAGGATTTCACGCTCGCCAACGTAGAGCGTGTAGCGCAGGCTTACGCGGATTATCTTTCCAGCCAAATATCAAATCAAGAAACCGAAAACAGAACTGAAGTTGGCGATGCAGGATTGGTGATAGTCGGCTTTGACCGAAGATTCCTCTCCGAAAAATTTGCGGAGCGGGCTTCAGGAGTTTTAGCCGGAAATAATTTTCGCATTGCGATGTTTGATGAAGCGGTGCCGACGCCGCTTGTTTCATGGGCTGTGCGCGAGCACGGCGCGCGGGGCGGCGTGATGATAACCGCCTCGCACAACCCTGCGGAATTCAACGGCTTCAAAATCAAAGCCCCTTTCGGCGGGAGCGCGCCGCCGGAAATTACTAAAGAAGTCGAAGCGCTGGTTGATAGAACCGAACCTCGTAAAGCGCCTTTCGACCGGGCAGACACAGCAGCCATTCTTTCATCGAGCGTTGAAAGCTATCGTCGTCAGGTCTCTTCCTTCGTTGATCTGGAGATGATGCGCGGCCTTCACGCCGAAGTAATAGTTGATCCCATGCACGGCTCAGGCAGGCAATGGGTGGAAAGCTTTCTGGGTGGCGGTCGTGTCAGAGTCGAGACCATACGAGCGGCGCGCGATCCCCTTTTTGGCGGCGTCAATCCCGAGCCGATTGATCGCAATCTTGCTCCTTTGAAGAATCGTGTTAAGGAGAGGAAAGCTTTAATCGGACTTGCGACAGATGGCGACGCGGACAGAATAGGCGCTGTGAACGAACTGGGCGAGACGATGACCATGCACGAGGTCGTGCCGCTTCTTCTGCTTCATCTTGCGCGCGGGCGCGGGATGACGGGCGGAGTAGTTCGCACGTTCTCTCAATCCGTTCTCACCAAGCGAATTGCTGCGGCGCACAATCTTCCCCTCCATGAAACTCCCATAGGCTTCAAGTACGTTGCAGACCTCATGCTCAGAGAAAATATTCTGCTCGGCGCTGAAGAGTCCGGCGGCATAGGCGTCGCAGGCCACATTCCTGAGCGCGACGGCATTCTAAACTCTCTTCTATTGCTTGAAGCTGTAATGATGGCCGGCAAGCTGCCGTCAGAAATCGTGCGCGACATACATAGAGAGTTCGGAGAGTTTTATTTTGGAAGACGCGACAATCATATGGAGGTTGGACTAGGGCAAGAGTTCGTCGCATCGCTCGCCGCAAAGCCGCCCGCACAAATTGCAGGTTACGAAGTTTCAGGAATCGAGACTCTGGACGGCACGAAACTACTTTTCAAAGACGAGTCGTGGCTGCTGTTTCGTCAATCCGGCACCGAGCCAGTGCTCAGAATCTACGCCGAAGCAACTTCAGTTATTAAGATGAACCGGCTTCTTGACGAAGGATTGAAAACAGTTTTCAGTTTTTAGTTTTCAGAAAGAGGCAAAATCTTTCCACAGAAAGCTGTTTTATCATTTGTGACAAAAATGTTTGAGTTCAAATATTAACTCGCCATAACGCACGGAATAACCTTATACCATTAAGAGTCCCCCGAACCGCATCTCTCTCAATACTTCTTGAACTTGAAAGGAGAACGTCATGGGACTGATTCTCATTATCATTCTAATTCTCTTATTGCTTGGTGCAGTGCCTGCGTGGCCCTACAGCCGTGGCTGGGGTTACTATCCGAGCGGAACACTTGGTCTGATTCTTATTATCATACTCATACTGTTCCTGCTCGGGCGAATTTGAGCTTGATGATAGCTGAGTTTTTCGCAGGGTCGCACTGTTGACCGCTAAGGTGAGGCTTGCGCTCGCTAGCGCTGCAAATAGATTCGCCGCGCGCCCCGATAAGGCGGGCGACTTCGTTATCTCTCTGCTCTCAGCAGCATCTCTGATTTCGCAGCGCCCGCCCAACTCCTTACTTGACAGCGGCCTGATAAGCGGCGTATAAGCACGATTGAAAAACGTGGTGAGTTAAGGCGACTTGCGGCCACGTAAAACAAGCAGCTAAACAGCTCGGCAGCGTTTCCCCAAGCAGGAAACCTTAGACTGGCAAATCTTAAGCTTTGCAGAAGTCCCGCGTTGTTCTAGCGCGAGACTTTTTTTATTGCAGAATCGCCCAATTGCGGAGCGCGGATTTTGCGATTGCGGACTTGAAGAAGAAGTTTCAATGCAATTAAGGGCTTCTCTCTTCAACCCGCCTTTCAATCCGCAACCGGTGATTTAGCAATCGAGAGACTTATGGAAGATTTCAGAAACATTATAGAGGGCGACGAGGTGCTGGTCTTCGACGGCGCTATGGGCACTATGCTCTATATGAAGGGCGTTTACATCAATCGCTCTTACGACGAGCTTAATTTGACAAGCCCCGATCTGGTGCGCGAGGTTCACACCGAATACGTTCGCGCAGGCGCAGACATTCTTGAGACGAACACTTATGGCGCGTCCAGCTACAAGTTGCAGCAGTACGGGTTGGAAGGAAGCCTGCGTCTCATCAATATTGCAGCGGCACGATTGGCGCGCGAGGCTGCGGGCGAACATGCTTACGTCGCAGGGGCAATCGGCCCACTTGGGCTTCGCATAGAACCCTATGGCCCCACCTCTTTCGACGAGGCGAAGGAGATGTTCAAGGAGCAGGCTAGCGCGCTACTGGAAGGCGGCGTTGATCTTTTCATACTGGAAACTTTCTCCGACATCTCGGAGATGCGCCAGGCCGTTCGCGCTGTTAAGGAACTTTGCGATCTTCCCATCATCACGCAGATGACCAC
>DATHJK010000319.1:0-4475 GCA_035316225.1 Pyrinomonadaceae bacterium | reverse complement strand
CTGAAGATGGCTGTGTTAGCGCCTATGCCGAGCGCGAGCGCCATAACTGCAATCAGAGTGAATCCGGGACTCTTCATTAGCATCCTGAATCCATAGCGCAGGTCTTGAAAGAATGTATTCATCACTCCTCCGATTGCGGATTGAAAATCCGGCTGAAGAAATAAGCTCTTAATTCCAACTCAATTTCTTCTTCAAATCAGCATTCCGCAATTGAATATTCTGCATTCCGAAATCATTCGTATCTGAGCGCCACCATCGGATCAACTTTCATCGCGCGCCGCGCAGGGATATAGCAGGCGATAAACGCTACGAAAGAGAGAATCAGTGTGATACCTGCAAAGGTCGTAGGGTCTGTCGCGCTCACGCCGAACAGCAGACTAGACATCAGGCGCGTCACTGCGAACGCCGCCGCCAAACCTATGACCGCTCCGATTAATGCGAGCATCATCCCCTGTCCGACGACGAGTTTGAGAACGTCGCGGCGTTGCGCGCCCAGAGCCATGCGTATTCCGATTTCATGAGTGCGCTGCGCGACCGAGTAGGCCATCACGCCGTAGATGCCGACTGCGGCCAGCACGAGCGCGACGATTGCGAAAGCAGTGAGAAGCGTGACGGCTATGCGCTGTAGGAAGACGGAGCTTGAGCGAACCTGTTCCATAGTGGCTATGCCATAGACCGGCTGGTTCGGGTCTAGCGCCTGCACCTGGCTGCGAACCGGCTGCACGTAATTGAGCGGATCATTTTCCGTGCGCGCCACCACCGTCATCTCACGCGAAGCGACCTGTGCGTGTGGCTGATAAATCTCGCTTTCGGGTTTGCCTGCCAGCTCGCGCTTGATGTCGGCTGCCACGCCCACAATCGTCAGCCACGGGTTGCGCTCCGTTGGCCCAGCGTTTCTTATTCTCTTTCCCACAGGGTCTTCGTTGGGCCAAAACTTTCGGGCAATCGTTTCGTTGATGATCACAGCCGGAGTTGATTCCGCCGTGTCCTGCTCTGTGAATGGCCGTCCCTTGATTAGAGGGATTTCCATCGTCTGAAAATAGTCCGGGCTGATTGTTCGGAAGTTGGCTTCAGGCTCCTGACCATGAGGCGGCTCAGGTCTTCCTTCGAGCACCAGGAGCGTCGTTTGATTGCTGCCAGCAAGCGGAATGATATTGATGACGGACGCACTTCGCACGCCCGGCAAAGCTCTGACGCGCTCCAGAAGTTGACGATAGAAAGCGACCGCCTGTTCGTTCTCCTTGTACTTGGCGCGCGGCAGCGTCATGCTCATCGTCAGAACATTGTCAGGGTTGAAGCCGGGGCGGACATCCATCAACCGTGCGAAGCTGCGCATCATCAGGCCAGCGCCGATTAGAAGCATAAGAGAGAGCGCAAACTCTGCTACGACCAGAATGCTGCGCAGGCGGCTGCGCCCGCCGGAGTTTATTCCCTTCCCGCCTCCCTCCTTCAAGGTCTCGTTAAGGTTCGGCCTTGAAGCCTGTATCGCAGGGAAGAGTCCGAAGAAAATCCCCGTCAGGACAGAGACGCCCAGCGTAAAGAGCAGCACCTCTCGATTGATGCCTATCTGACTCCAGCCCGGAATGTATCTGATGAACTCGGCGGGAAAGAGAGAGACCAGAAGGTCAATTCCCCAGAGCGCGAAGAGAACGCCGAAGAACCCGCCGAGCAGGGCAAGCAGCGTGCTCTCTGTGATTAACTGTCTGACGATTCGCAATCGTCCCGCGCCGAGCGCAGTGCGAATCGCCATCTCTTTCTGACGGGCTGCGGCGCGCGCCAGCATCAGGTTGGCGACGTTTGCGCACGCTATAAGAAGCACGAAGCCCACGGCGGCCAGCAATATCAAGAGCGCCGCTCTGTAATTCCTGATAGTGTCCTGCAAGAACGGGATGACCGTGACGCGGCGTCCTGTGTTCGAGTCCGGGTACTGTCCTTCAAGATTCGCTGCAATCGAATTCAACTCCGATTCAGCCTGCTCTCTACCAGCGCCCGACTTCAAGCGTCCCACCACCAGCCAGAAGTGCGCGTGGCGCTCGTCCGGCTGGCTGCTTTGGTCGAGCGGGTAAGGTGCCCACATCTCGCTGCCCGCAGGGTAATCGAACTCCCGAGGCATTACGCCTACCACTGTGCGGCTGATGTTGTTGAGTTGAAGCGTCTTGTTGATTATGTTCGGGTCGCCGCCGAAGTGGCGCTGCCAGAAGCCGTAGCTCAGGATGACGAGTTTATCTCTGCCAGCCTGCTCGTCCTCTACAGTGAAAGTGCGCCCCAGGATTGGCGTCGCGCCGAATACCTGAAAAAAGTTTCCGCTGACAAGAAAGCCCTGAACTCTTTCGGGCGGGTCAACGCTGGATACGTTCACGCTCCACCACGAATAGCCGCCCAAGTTTTCAAACGAACTGTTCTGAGCGCGCCAGTCCAGATAGTTCGGGACGGAAGCTTCGTTATGCTCTACGCCCTGTGTAGGTATGGTCTCCCAGACCGTGACGATACGATTCATCTCCGGGAAGCGAAAAGGATGAAAAAGCAGTGCGTTGACCACAGAGAAGAGCGCAGTGTTCGCGCCAATCCCCAAAGCCAGAGCCAGCACTGCTATGGCCGTGAACGCCGGACTTTTCACCAACATGCGATAGCCGTAACGAATATCGTTTATGAGCGTATCCATCTCTATTGTTGAAAGCGTGCTCTGTAGAGGCAAACGCTGTTCTTAGCGAATAGCTGAAACTCCGAGCCACCTCTCTTCTCGCGCGCTTCTCTCCTTTCCTGAAGTTAAAGCCAGACCTCTCTCTCACCTGTACGATGTGAAATCCATCTGGTGCTTTCTTGAGGGGTTCGATATAACGCGCCCTCTCTCGTAATCGGAATGAATTGTCTTAACCACGTCGAAGAAGGCGGGGCGCAAGCTCTCGCTCTCAACAAAGAGCGACGAGGACTCTATGAGGAACGAAGCCTTTTCATAATCCGATTCGATGATCGCAGCAGAACCAAGCACTTCTCTCAGAGTCGTTTCGTTCTGCATTCTCTTCGCCAGCGCAGAGAGAAGTCTGTGGTGCTCGTAATCGGAACTGATCTTCGAGACGGTTTGAAAGTAGGCAGTATGCAGACGCTCGTCCGCTAAGAATTGGGTGGAGAATTCGGAAAGGAAGATGACTCTCTCGAAATCGGACGAGATGCCCGCGAGCATCTTTAAGAGTTGCACGCTCTCGTCTCGGCTCAGACTCCGCTTTGCAACTGCCGTGCGCACGCGCAGCCGCTCGTGGTCAGACTTTATCCTCTGCGCGGATTCAAACAGAGCGTTGAGCGACCCATCATTGCCCGTGAGCGTAGCGCTCACATCAATCAACAGTTGCGCCAGTTCGTAATCACCCCGTATTTCGTGCGATGCCTGTCTCAGTACGGTCTGAATAACTCCGGAGCTTAGATCGGCGTTCTTCACCAACTCCATGAAGTAGACTCGCTTGATGGTATCGCCTTCGAGCAGCGAAACCTCGCCGAGCACTGCGCTCACGCCGCCGCGCCTGAAAAGCCGCTGCGCTCTCACGCCAGCGTCCAGCCCTCCCTGTCGCACGGCTCTGAGTAGAATCTTAGCCATCCAACTGCGCGCGTCCGCGTCCTCCGAGCGCGTCTCGTGATTGACGCGGTACTCGCGTCGCACCTGGCCGCTTGAATCTCGCCACGCCTCGAACCTTCTGGTCTCTCCTCTCTGAGTCTCCTCGACGAGAATCGAGCCACTCTGGCCGATTGATTTTATGTCCGCGTAGTCGTCCGTGAATTCGACGGGTTTGACCACGCGCACCTCTATGCGCTCGCCCGTCTCCGTGTCCGTGCGTTTCCATGTCCAGACCGAGTGGCCGTCCGAATCATCGTCCTGCACTGTGGTGCGAGTCCCGTGTTGCACAAGCGTGAGATCGTATTGACCTGCCGCAAGCGTGCGCGGCGCGATGCCGCTTGCGACGAGCGCTAAGATGAGAAGAATTAGTTTAAGAGCTTTTGTAAACATCTGTTGAAATCTCCTAACGAATGAAATCTCTCTTACGGCCTGCCGCTTCATTATTCGTAACGAAGCGCGACCATAGGATCAACGCGCATGGCGCGGCGCGCAGGTACAAGGCAGGCCAGCAGAGCTACTGCCGTCAACAGCATCGCCACCCCTGCAAACGTCACAGGGTCAGTCGAACTGACGCCGAAGAGCAGGCTTGAGAGGACGCGCGTGATGGCGAATGCTGCGACCAGTCCGATACCAACTCCGATAAGTACGAGAAGCATTCCCTGACCTACGATCAGTTTAAGAATGTCCCGGACGCCAGCGCCCAGAGCCATGCGAACGCCTATCTCGTGCGTGCGCTGTGTGACCGAGTAGGACATCACTCCGTAGATGCCGACCATAGAGAGCAGAAGCGCGACCGCCGCAAATATTGTTAAGAGGAGCATGGCGAATCGCCGCGAGGCTATGGACTCGGAAATAACCTGTTCCATAG
>DATHJK010000318.1:0-8076 GCA_035316225.1 Pyrinomonadaceae bacterium | reverse complement strand
GGCAGCGGCGGAGGCTCAGGAGGCGGATCGGGTGGAGGTTCCGGCGGCGGGTCTGGCGGAGGCTCCGGTGGTGGCTCAGGCGGCGGTTCGGGTGGTGGAACGGGTGGAGGTTCTGGAAACGGCGGCGCGGTAACTCCGCCGAACTTCATCCCGTACAGAACCGGGCCGGGACCAACAAATGGAGCGGGTGAAGGTCGCCTTCCCACTCGTCTGGATAGAGACGATCCTCCAGAGCATAGCAGTGGAAGCAGCGAGAGACACCGCGAGAGCAACGACAGTCGCTCAAGCGATAGCGGCAGCAGCAGGTCTGAATCTTCATCGCCGAGCCGGTCTGAATCTGCGCCGTCGGCTCCCAGTTACACGCCTGCGCCAAGCGAACCGTCGCCGCCATCATCGCCCTCGCCACCGGCGCGCGAAGAATCGCCTGCGCCAGTGCGCAACGAACCTCCTGAATAGCAAGAAAGAATAGAGGCTAGAGGTTAGAGGTCAGAGGTCAGTGAAAATGGTTTTACTGACCTCTAGCCTCTAACCTCTGACCTCTATCATTTCGTGATTTCGTTTGCGACGATGAGGGCTGATTGTGTGACGGCAGCGACGCCTGAGCCTGGAAAAATTGTGTCGCCAACCATGAAAAGGTTCGGAAGATGTGTGCGATGCGAGATTGAGTTCATTCCGAAATTCTCAACAGCCTGTCCAACACCGCCCACCATCCCCAGTTTTCTTCTGGTATCTTCATAAAAGTCGCGCGGACTCATCGTCTCTATCACTTCAATATCGCCGCCAAGCTCCGGCATCATCGCGTGCATACGATTCCACCATCTTTCAAGCGCGCCTTGATCCATCTCTTCACACTCCGTCTCGTCTTCGTGAAAAGAGAACCACTCTTCGGCGCGCGTGAAAGTGTTGACTGTGACGGCTCGCATGCCCGTGGGCGCTCGCGCGTCCCATGCTGGCGAAGAGGCGAACATGAAGAGGGAAGCTTCAGCATCGAACGTTTGATCTTCCTGCCAGTTTGTGAGAGCGAGCAGGTGGTCTGCGGGAAGGCGCGCGGCGGCCACTTCATCCATACCGGCAAAGATCAGGTACGCGCCCCAGCCGCGCAACTTTTTGAGCCTGTGCCTGACTTCATCCGGCGTGCGATTCAATCCTACGAGCTTCCCGTAAGTGTCCCAGACCGTCAGGTTGCTGACCACAGCGCGCGTGGCTTCAACAATTTCGCCGCTCAGCATACAAACGCCGCGCGCCGCTCCGCTTGAATCGTAAGACAATCGAAGCGCGGGGGAATTCAGTCTTATTGTGCCGCCGCTTCTCTTGATCGATTCGACTAATGAATCTGCGAGCGATTGTCCTCCGCCGCGTATCGAATACATCCCGCGACGCGGAATCATCAGCGCGACCGCCGCGAAAAGATAAGCACATTCTTCGCTTGAGACTTGCCCGAATATCTGTAGCTGCGCGTCAACGAATCGTCTGAATCGCTGCGAAGTTTTAGTTAGATGCTGAGCGGCTCGCTCGCTCATCGCCGCGTAAATTTTTGGCGCGATGCGAGCTTCGGATATAGCGACCTGCGCGCGCCTTATCTTCGACGCCGTTCGCAAGTCCGGCATGCTACTGTTTGCGCGCACGAGCGCGGCGGCCAACGGCTCAATCTCGCGGTAGAAGCTGATAGATTCTTCAACGCACTCTGGAAAAGCTTCTCGCAGGCTTTCGTAAAACTCCTCGTCATCCTGCGAAATCGCCAAATCGGTTTCATCCGGCAACCGCACTACGTATGGCGTAGAAGCTATGCGGGTCTCAGGCGGGGCTACGGGCAATTCTTCAAAAATCTTTTCGTGAATCTCGCCGCGCCCCCACGAACTGTAAAGCCCCGCGCCGCGCTCGAACGTATAACCCGATTTCTCGAACGTCGCCGCGCATCCACCCGCGCTGGATTCTTTCTCAAGCACGCAGACCTTAACGCCGCGCGCGGCAACGAGCGCAGCAACGGTCAGCCCGCCAATGCCTCCACCAACAACTACGACTTCATAAGCCATAAAAAGCAGAGGTTGGAGGTCAGAGGTCAGAAAAGCTCTGTTTTTCTACTAACCTCTGACCTCTGACCTCTAGCCTCTATTTTAAAAAAATGTGCGCGAACGTAACGATTGCAGCGGTCTTCTGTTCGGCATCGGGTTTGTTGATGTAAGGGTCAAGGATGATGATTACGGATTGCAGGCCGTTGAAGATCATGTGAATGGCTACGCAGGGGAGCAGGCGATGCGTTAGCGCGCGCACGAGCGTCAGCGTAACGCTCAGCAGCGCGACCGCAGCGATAACGCCGAAGTTGTTCTGATACTGAAAGACATGCACGAACGCGAAGAGGCCGGAGACTATAATTACTGCCGCAGTCATCCCCGGAAATCCGGGATTAGAAATGCCCTGAATAAAGAAGAGCTTCGTGAACCATCTTTGCAGAGCAGAGAAGAGCAGTCCGCGATATATCATCTCTTCTACGAGCGGCGCTGTGAGCGTTGCCAGAAACGCAAGCGTGTAGCGCGCCGCAGCCGAGCTTGCCACGATCATGTCAATGTCCGTAGGCTTGCCGTTAAAAAGTTTAGCAACGAGACCGCCCGCGACCAGTAACACTACAGCCAGCCCCGCGCTCTTCCAGAATCCGAAGTTCTTGGCCCAACCCCAGCCCAGAGTCTCCCAGAAAGGTCTTCGTCCGAAGCGCGTGACGATAGCCCAGATGACCGCAAACGTCAGCAGGTGCGCAGGAATGACGGCGATGATAGAGAGAAGTATCGCAAACTTGTCGGACTGAAGCGCCTCGCCCATCGTGTGCAGGTCCGTGCCGCGATAGTGAATGATTGCGTAAGGAATCAGAAAGAAGAACTGGATCATGAAGAGCAGAATCACGCTCGCAATCCAGCCGAACGCGGCCATCGGCACGCCCCAGGGCGGGTCGTCCGGGTTTATCCCACCGGCGACGGGTGCTCCGCCCGGCGCTTGCGCCATGTCAGCGAAACTATCTGGTGGCAGCGAAGTGAATTGCGCAGTCTCGTTCGGTGTGTTCACGATGAAGAGAAGTGTAAGAGAGTTTCAGGAACTAAACAAGCGACGGATTAAAGAGACGAGGGGACGCGGCGAAAAAGAAGAAAGCTTCTGTTTTATTTACACGTCTACATGTCTCTGCGTCTCGTTTATAGTGAAGTGCGACAGCATGGCTGCGCGTACTTCGTTCATTAGCGATGGCAGGTCGTCGTCCGCTAATTCTGCGGTCTGTATGGGCGCGTCCAGATACATGTCAATTGCGCCGGGGCGAAAGATTATGGAGTCGCGCGGCAACACCTCGCGCGAGCCTATGATGCTGACAGGGATGATTGGCGCTTTGGCCTGCATGGCGAGTTTGAAGCCGCCCTTCTTAAACGGCTGCAATCGCCCGTCGCGCGAGCGCGTGCCTTCTGGAAACAGGAAGGCGCATACTCCATGCTGTATCCCGCTGGCAGCGCGCTGAAGGCTCGCCACAGCATCAACTCTTGAACTGCGATCAATGGAGATGTGGCCTGCGCGCGTGAGATGCCAGCCAAGAAAGGGAATGCGAAAGACCTCCTTCTTCGCGGCTATGCGCAGTTGCGCGGGGATGTAGCCGAGCATGACGGGAATGTCCATGTAGCTCTGGTGCGTCGAAAGGAAGACGTAGGAAGTGTCTTGCTGAATGTGCTCCGCGCCGTGAACGCGCACGCGCACACCCGCAGTTCTGGAAATCATCCTGCACCATATTTGCGCGCACCGGTGCTGCCACCGCCCGCTTGAATCGAAAACGGAACCCGCCAGCGACAAACTGCCCATTACGATTGTGTATAAATAAATGAGCGGGATGGCAATGGTCGAGTGAAGATAGTTGACGAGCGTGGGATCGCGCGGCGACGCAGTTCGCAGAGCATCACACGCCTTTTCATCTTCAACAGATGTCGCAACGGCCTTCGACATAGATTGTTCTTCTTAGCGCCTTTGCGACTTTGCGTAAAAAACCTTAATTGGTCTCACGCAAAGACGCAAAGGCGCTAAGAGGACATTTCAATCTTCAGGCGCTCGGAAGCTCCTCGAAGAAGAGTTCGTCAACATAGCACCAGCCCCACTCTTCGCCGGGCTGAAAAGATTTGATTATGGGATGGCCGCTCGCGCGGAAATGTTTCGTCGCGTGCTTGTTCTTTGAAGAGTCGCAGCAGCCGACGTGCCCGCATGTCTCGCAGATGCGCAGGTGTAACCACGTGTCGCCTATCTTCAGACAGTCTTCGCAGCCTTCTGCGCTCGGCTTAACCGGGCGAATTTGAGATAGATGCTGGCAGACCGTTTGTTCGTCAATCGTTTCACTCATCTTCTTTATTCTCCGACTGTGGCGGTAGAGATTCCCAGACGCATTGCGGCCAGCATCAGGCCGATGATGGTCTTGGCGTCTTCTATCTCGCCTGCGGCCATCATCTCGAAGGCGCGAGCGAAAGAGATTCTCAAGACCTCTACCGTCTCGTCCTCTTCCAATTGCTGCGCGGTCTCTCTGAGTTCCGTCGCCAGATAGACCCACATCTTCTCTTCGCAAAAACCGGGCGAGACGAAAAATTCCGAGAGCTTTTCCATGCGCCCGGCCACGACGCCTATCTCCTCTTCAAGCTCGCGCGCCGCGCCCTCTTCCGGGCGCTCCTTGTCACGACCAAGCGTGCCCGCAGGAATTTCCAGCAGGTAACGCACCGCAGGATGCCTGTACTGACGCACCAGCGCAACAGTTCCATCATCGAAGACGGGAACAATCACAGCGCTCCCCGGATGATGCACGACCTCGCGCACATAAGTCTTGTCACCCTCGCGCACAGTGTAAGCCGATACGTCGAAGACGCGCCCGCGATAGATTTCCCTTGACTCAAGAACTTCAGGGGCTTCTGCGTTCGATGTGTCCATAAAAATTCCCACGAAAAAATTTGTACCACAGTTTAAGATGTTGCAGAGAGACAGACAAGAGCAGGGATGAGGGCGGAGGGATGAGGGATGAATAAGAGGTTGGGCTAATTGCGTGCTAACGCATTCACTCAATCTTATTCATCCCTCATCCCTCATCCCTCATCCCTTCCACCATCCCTTCTCCGACGAGGTAGAGCGAGCCTGTGATGCAGATTAATCCGTCGGAGGGCGTTTTCTCCTGAGCGATTCGGAAAGCTTCATCGAAACTCTCTGTGAGTATGATTCTGCTCCGGTCTACGCCCGGAGGAACTGCGTTCAGAAGTGTTTCATTCGTCGCGGCTCGCGGGTTTGGCGGCTCTGTGAGGATTATGCGTTGCGCTATTGGGAAAAGCGTGGCGGCAATCCCGGTTAAATCTTTGTCGCGCATCGCTCCGAAGATTAGAGTGATTGGCGCGTCCACGAATTCGTCCATGTAAGCGCGAAGGCTCTCTGCTCCCGCAGCATTGTGCGCGCCATCGAAGAGAACTTTGTGCCCTCCAATAATTCTCAGGTCGAGTCGCCCGGCATGTCGCGCACGTTCCAGACCCGCGATGATATTTTCGCGCGAGATGCGAAAGCCTTTATCGATCAAACTTTCTGCCAGCGCGATTGCGATTGAAGCGTTTTCAATCTGATGCCTGCCGCGCAAACCTAAGAGCACGTTTTCATAATTCGCCAGCCCGGTTTCAAAGCTCACGCGCAGCCGCCCTTCAGCGTCCGAACCTGTAACCTCAGCTTTAAATGCTGCGAAACGAGGCGCGACATTGCACTCCTCGCACCTTTTCAAGATTACCTCCATCGCTTCTTGCGGCTGCGTTCCGACGATTGCCGTCACACCGGGGCGAATGATGGCTGCTTTCTCCGCAGCAATCTCCCGCATCGTGTTGCCCAGATATTCCTGGTGGTCAAACGAAACGGGCGTGATGGCGACCGTTTCAGCCAGAGTAGCCGTAGTCGCATCCAGCCGCCCACCCAAGCCTGTTTCTAAAATCGCAAGCTCAATCCGCGCTCCGGCGAAAGCCAGGAGCGCAATCGCTGTGGTCTGTTCAAAAAAAGTCGGCAGCGCTTTGATAGCGCCCGCTTCGAGTAAATTTTCTGAAACGCGACGCACCTCAGTCGAGCAAGACGCAAAATATTCCTGCGGAATCTCCTCGCCGTCGATTCGCATGCGCTCTGTAACTGAAATCAGGTGTGGAGAGGTGTAGAGACCTGTGCGGTAGCCAGCCGCGCGCATGATTGCATCCAGCATCACTGCCGCCGAGCCTTTGCCGTTAGTGCCAGCGATTTGAACTTTCGGCACACCGCTTATCGGCTGGCCCAAAGCATTCAGAAGCTTCTCGATATTCTCAAGCCCAAGCTTCATCGCCAGAGTCTCGTGACCCAGACTCAGAAGATACTGTAGGGCTTCCGGGAAGAGCATAGGAGGGTGATAAGTGATAAGTGATGAGTGATAAGTGATAAGAGAAGAGCAAGGCTTTTTCTTATCACTTATCACTCATCACTTATCACTGTCTATCGTACTGGTAAGTGGTACTGCGTGGCGCGCCTGATTCGGAGTCGCGCTCAATGTCCGGGTTCATCATGAAGTCAAGGAGCTTGATGATGTAGGCGCGCATCTCGCGGCGGTCAACTATGGCGTCGAGCATGCCGTGCTCAAGCAGGAACTCGGAGCGCTGAAAATCTTTCGGCAGCTTTTGTCTGATGGTCTGCTCTATCACGCGCGGGCCTGCGAAGCCTATCAGCGCTTTCGGCTCTCCGATAATCGCATCGCCCAGCATTGCGAAGCTGGCCGTCACGCCGCCCGTCGTAGGGTCCGTGAGCACTGAGATGAATGGCAGGCGCGCTTCGTCCAACTGCGCGAGTGCGGCTGCGATCTTCGCCATCTGCATGAGCGAGAGCGTGCCCTCCTGCATACGAGCGCCGCCGGAAGCCGCGAAGATGACCACAGCCGCGCGCTCTTTCATGGCGCGCTCGATAAGGCGTGTGACCTTCTCGCCCACAGCCGAACCCATAGAGCCGCCTATGAAGAGCATGTCCATAGCGCCCGCATAGACCTTGTGGCCTCCGACGTTTCCAGTCCCGTTGATTATAGCTTCGGGCAGCCCGGAAACCCTGCGCGCCTGTTCCAGTCGTTCCGGGTAAGGCTTGCTGTCAACGAACTCAAGCGGATCAACCGAGATTACTTCTGCGTCCAGTTCTTCGTAGATGCCCTCGTCAAATAGCATCGCCAGACGCTCGCGCGCTCCTATGCGGAAATGGTAGCCACAATGGCGGCAGACTTGAAGAGACTCTTCCAGATCGCGCTTGTAGAGCGGCTCGTCGCACTCTTCGCACTTGACGAAGACGTTCTCGGTCTTCACTACACGCTCTTCTACCGGAACAGCCTCTATGCTCTTCTTCTTCTTCTTAAACCAAGTCATCCTTATCTCTACTCACACTCGCGCCAGATGATGGCGCGTTTTTTTCGACCGTCTTTTGTGGGAACGGGGCAAAGAATAGCATAAAAGCAGTGATAAGTGATAAGTGATGAGTGATAAGAGAAAGCCTGGCTCTTCATCTTATCACTCATCACTTATCACTTATCACTCTCAAAATTCTATTCCTTCCTGTGCGAAGATGCGTTCTTCGGTTCGGTTGAAGGGGTGTTTGATTTCGCGCATCTCTGTCACGAGGTCTGCCGATTCTATGAGAGCAGGGGGGGCGTCGCGTCCTGTTAGGATAAGATGAAGAGCAGGTTGAGCGGCGCGCACCTCATGAATCTCTGCTAAAACTTCTTCGACGGCGAGCATCCCGTAGCTCAAAACGTAAACGAGTTCGTCGAATACGAGCATGTCATACTCGCCGCTGCGCATCTTCTCAACGCATAGCATCCATGTGTTACGTGATGTCTGCCTGTCCTGCTCAGGGTTATTGGTGTCCCACGTGAACCCATCGCCCATCGTGTGAATCTCTATGCCCAACTTCTCGGCAGATTCGTGCTCGCCGTAACGATCCGTTTTAGACTTCATGAACTGAATCATGCAGCATCGAAGCCCGCGCCCGGCTGCGCGCATCATCAACCCGAGCGCACAAGTCGTCTTGCCCTTGCCGTTTCCCGTGTTCACG
>DATHJK010000317.1:0-6238 GCA_035316225.1 Pyrinomonadaceae bacterium | reverse complement strand
GACTGAGTTCAGCAGCGCTTTCAGGAACTACAATGGGCCACCCTTCAACATGATCTACGCCGATACGCGCGGGCACATAGGCTATTACGGCGTAGGCCAATTCCCTATTCGCAATGGCGATGGGAAAATTCCTTATGACGGCTCGACGGACGAAGGCGAATGGCGCAGCTTCATTCCTTTCACAAAGCTCCCGCACCTGCTCGATCCGCCGAACGGCATCATCGTCACAGCCAACACGCGCATAGTCGGCCATGATTACCCGTACAGGCTTACGGTCGTAACGGCTCCTGCCTATCGCGCGCGTCGAATCTACGATCTTCTGAACGCGAAGCCCAAGTTTTCTACAGACGACTTCCGAATGATTCAAGGCGACACGTACAGCATTTCTGGGGCGACGTTCGCGCGCGAGTTTTTCAAGGTTGTCAATCCGGCTGCGGGCTGCTGCGGGAGCGAGAGCCTGCGTGAGAACATTCATCTGATAGAGAAGTGGGAC
This sequence comes from Pyrinomonadaceae bacterium, assembly GCA_035316225.1. GTDB lineage: Bacteria > Acidobacteriota > Blastocatellia > Pyrinomonadales > Pyrinomonadaceae > 3-1-20CM-3-53-8. Next base: position 5,745 of record DATHJK010000317.1, on the reverse strand, counting down.
GGTCGCGTGACACCGGATTCGCGCCCGGCTCTTCTCGTCGCACACATGCGCGCTGCTTTTCGTAAGCGCATCTTAACAGCCGCGCTCGGCACAGAACGCGCTTCATCCTATAACTACACAAACGCTGACACTTTCGTTGACCGCATAATTACGGAAAGACCAAGCGATTGGCTGCCGCACGAGTTCGAGGACTACGGCGCGCTGCTCATGGCCTGCTACTGGGAGGCTTTTCAGGATTTGACGAAAACTTACGGCGAGGATGCGACGAAGTGGACATGGGGACGCGAGGCTCAGGTGCGTTTTCCTCATCCGCTGGCACAAGCGCCGATCATAGGACAGCAGTTCATCATTCAACCCTTCCCGCAGAACGGCGCAATCAGCAGTCTCCCCACAGTCAATCGCGGCGCTGTCGTCTCCATGCGTTTGATTGCAGACCCCGGCGACTGGGACAGAACACAGCAAGGCATAGCGCTGGGCGAATCCGGCGATCCCGCAAGCCCACACTGGAGCGACCAGCTAGCCGACTGGCGCGCAGTCACACCGCACACCTTTCCCTTCACCAAACAGGCAGTGGCGAGCGCCACCAGAGAAACGCTCCTACTCGAACCGGGAGGAAGATAAAGAAGGGATGAGGGATGAGGGATGAAGGGGGTTGAATGAAAATGTCAGCACGCAATAAGCTCAACGCATTTCATCCCTCATCCCTCATCCCTCATCCCTTAACCTGTCGTGTCTTTTGCGCTGTGCCGTTGACCGAGGAGGTGCGTGAGAGCGCGGCGCGCCACATGGAATCTTTGCGCGCGTCGTTGCCGTATGTGCGCGCGAGTTGGGAGCGCCCGGAAAAGATGCACATCACGCTGAAATTTCTGGGCGAGATAGAGGAGAGCCGCGTCGAGGCTCTTTCGCGTGCGGCTGAGCGAGCGGCGCATGAGGCAGAGTCTTTCACTCTTTCAATCTCCGGCGCGGGCGCGTTCCCTGCGCGTGGCAACCCGCGCGTACTCTGGCTTGGAATTAAAGATGAGACTGGAGGTCTCTACGGGCTTCAACGCGCGCTCGAAACCGAAACCGAGCGAGAAGGCTTCCGGCGAGAGCAGCGCCCCTTTCATCCTCATCTTACAATCGCACGCCTCAGACAGCCCGAAGGAGCGCGAGAAGTTGCGACACTTCATCAAGACACAGGATTCGAGACGCTGAGTTGCCCCGTCTCCGAGTTACTGGTTATACGGAGCGAGCTTGGCCCAAAGGGGTCGCGCTACACTGAGATTTCAAAACATAAATTGAGCGCAAGGTAGATTTTTATAGCCGTTTGCAATTGCGTGTGGCTACCTGGCGAGAGCATACAGGTCAGTACCGCCTGCGGTACTGACCTGAGCTACATTTTGCATCCTTCGCGCTCCTTGCGCCTTCATCAAATCTTTTTATGTAGGCAACTGTCTCGGTCGCACGGGTGGCGGCGTCTGCGGTTTGTTGTCCTGATTTGACGCCTGCACTCCGGTTGCAGATAGCACCTCTTTGATCGCGCCGACGCTAGACAACAGGCCAGACGCTTCGACGGGCATGAAGATAACCTTGGAATTATTTGTGCGCGTCATGTCGCGCAGGCTGTCAACGTAGCGAGCAGTGATTAGATACTGCGCGGGATTGCCGTGACCTTCCATTGCCTGGGCTACACGCGCTATGGCTTCGGCTTCAGCAGCAGCCGAGCGCAGTCGTGCCTGCGCAGCACCGTCGGCTTGCAGTATGGCCGCTTCCTTCTCGCCTTCGGCGCGCGTGATGGCCGCCTGCTTTTCGCCTTCGGCGCGTGTAATGGCTGCCTGCCGATCACCATCAGCCTGCAACACCAGCGCGCGACGAGTGCGCTCTGCTGTCATCTGCTTCTCCATGGTCACGCGAACATCGTCCGGCGGAGTTATGTTTTTGACATCAACGCGCGTCACCTTCAGACCCCACTTGTCCGTCGCTTCGTCCAAGATTATGCGCAGCTTCGCGTTGATCTGGTCGCGCTGCGAGAGCGTGTGATCCAAGTCCATGTCGCCCATAACGGCGCGCATGCCCGTGATGGTCAACTGCACGATGCCGCCAATGAGATCGTTGACTTCGTACACGGCTTTCACGGGATCGGTTATCTGCCAGTAAACTACGGAGTCAACGTGAATCGTCACGTTGTCGCGCGTGATGACGGGCTGCGGTGGCAGGTCTATGAACTGCTCGCTCAGGTCAATCAAGCTCAAGCCCGGTCGCGCGTTTGTCCAGTAAACGGCGCGCGGCCTGTCCAAGAAAGGCCAGATGACGTTCAGTCCTCCGGCGGCGACGTAATTGAATCGCCCTAGCCGCTCGACCAGCATGACGGTTGATTGCGGAACAATCTTTATAGTCTTCGCCGCCACGATTAGCAGAGCGAGTCCCACAAAGAGAAAGAAGAACATTATCAGTAAGGGCATGAGAGCCTCCTATAGAACCGTGGAACCCGGAGCGCGAACTCTGGCCCAACGCTCCGGCGACAGCGAGGAATTTTCGGCATAACTATAACGGATGAGTTGTCTGGAATGAAAGAGTGCGGGTCAAATTTATTTCAAAAGCAGTCCGGCATTGAAAATATCTTCAGGCTCAAATTTCAGACTGAAGCTACGGCGAGCCGAGCCACCCGAAACATTATGCAACTTTCAAGATTGCCCCTCGTGTAAAAGACCGGAGCTTTTAATCATGAAACGAACTGCGCTACTACTGATTTTCGCCCTGCTTACTTTCCTCGTAGGCGTTTCGGCTGACTACGTATATAACCTGGATTACTACGAAGCCAGGGCCAGATACATTCAATACAGGCGCGCTCATCCGAACTACTACCCGGCATACGCCGTCGCAGATACAGTGCTGACTATATCATCTGAAGAGCGACAGCCACGCTGCAAGTGAAGCATTGCTTGATAACTTTTCCGCACGAGGCTGCTTACTCTTGTGCCTCGGAAACTGAAGACTCTGAATCAAAGACCGAAATCCTTTGGCCGCACCCAGCCGCCCAGAGATTGTTCGACGATTGAAGCGGCAGCAAGCACGCGCTCTTCGTCAAAAGGCTTTCCGATTATCTGCACGCCCACGGGCAATCGGTCGTGCGTGCGCCCCACAGGAACAGAGACCGAAGGGAGATCAAAGACGTTGCAGGTTTGCGAGTAGCTGAAAGCGCGGAAGAGTCCTATCTCTTGGCCTTTGACTTCTACTTTTCTAGCGCCATGCTCGAAAGCTGTAACTGCTCCGACTGGCGCAAGTATTAGAGGCTTCTTCCTCATCCATTCGATTAACTCCTGTCGCAAACGGTCGCGCTCAAGCCATGCGTCGATCATCCCGTCATCCGTCTGCTGCACTGCGCGCGCTGCGTGTTTGAGCATAGCGCGAACGAATTCCCCGGCTTTCTCTTCTTCGCCTCCATACAACCGGCGCAATAGCTTTACAGACATGCGCGAGAAGAGCGCAGGCCAAAGCTCCGCGCCACGCCCGATGCCCGGCGGCCTCTCTTCTTCGATAATCAGACCTGCATCTTCGAGCGCATGCGCGGCGGCAATGATGGCTGCTCTGGTCTCGTCAGTGATAGGGGTAACGCCGTCGTGCGAATAGAAGGCCACGCGCGAGCCGCGCAAACTCTCTGCGCTATTTTGCAGGTTGACTAACTTTCGTGATGCTGGCACAGAGATGTCATTCTCCGAGATGACCCGGAAGAGCAGCGCCAGGTCTTCGACGCGGCGCGCAATTGGGCCAATGACCGCGCCGAGCGAATACGGGCCTGCTGCCGGTGGAAACTGTCCGGCACCGGGCACACATCCCACTGTTGGCCTCAAGCCCATAACGCCGCAGAAATGTGCGGGGATGCGCAAGGAGCCTGCGAGGTCGCTGCCAAGCCCTGCCGGAGAAAGTGCTGCCGACACGCTCGCGGCCTCGCCTCCGCTCGAACCGCCAGAGGTGCGCCGAAGATCGTGCGGGTTGTTCGTGCTACCGAAGACAGGATTCGCACAATCGTAGTGCATAGCCATCTCGGCCACGTTCGTCTTTCCCAACAGTATTGCGCCCGCGCGTTTGAGATTGGCTACAGCCGGTGCGTCCGTCCCCGGCACATACCGCGCGCGCATCAGCGACCCGCTCGTCGTCCGTAAATTTTCGGTCTCAATCGTGTCCTTGACCGTAAAGGGAATGCCTTCGAGCACGCCTACATTTGCGCCGCTTGAAATTCGCGCTTCAGCGTCCCTCGCCCGGTCAATTACATCCGGCGCAAGTGTAACTATGGCGTTGAGCTTCGGATTCAACTCGTCAATTCGCCGCAGATAGCTTTCCGCCAACTCGACGGGCGAGATTTTCCGCTCGCGCAACTGCCGAGCAACCTCATCCAGCGACATCTTGAACAACTCATTGCTCATCGCCTGATAAAATACTACGAATCAATCTCAAGAAGAAAAAGCAGAAGCTAAGGGCGAAAATCATTACACGTCTAAAGACGTGAATTAAAAATTGAAAAATCAGAGCTTTTGCTTTCCGCTCTGCTCTTATGTTGCTAGAGTTCGCGCTTCTTAATATAATTTAAGTGTTAGATGAATCATCAATCAAACCCGCGAGAAAAGCTTTCCGCGCTCGGCTTCGGCCAGCTAGGGTGCGAAGGAGTGTGTCCATAATCATGGCGATTCGTTTGAGCAGGACTTTTATCTTACGCAAGCTGCACCAGCTTTCCGGCATAGTGCCCTTAGGCGTCTTCTTGCTGGAACATTTTTACACCAACTCTAAGGCGGTCAACCCGCACACGGGCGTACTGGACTTTAACCAGGCGGTCGCAGACCTTCAAGGGATTCCGTACATACTGCTGGTTGAGACGTTCGGCATCTTCATCCCTCTCATCTACCACGCCTTTTACGGCATGGTCATCACTTTCGAGTGGAGGCCGAACAATCTTGCTTACCCCTACCCGCGCAACTGGTTCTACACCATACAGCGCGTGACGGGCATAATTCTCTTCGTCTTCATCACGTTTCACGTTCTGAACTTCCGCTTCGGGATGATACCGGGATTGAATACGATTTCGGTGGCGCACAACCCGGACAGGGCGTTCGAGATAGTCAAGAACGAATTTCTGCACACGTGGATTTTCGCAATCTATCTTGTAGGAATCACGGCGACCGTGTGGCATCTTGCGAACGGCCTGTGGCTCTTCCTTGTTGACTGGGGAATTGCTATAGGCGCGCGCGCGCAACGCTACACTGGCTATGCCTGCATAGCAATCGGGCTTGCGCTTCTAGCAGTCGGCATCAACGCCGAAGCGGCTTTCGTCTGGCCGGGCGGAATCTGGGGGAGGTTTCTTTACTAAAATGGGCGAGGTACGTGTGAAAGCTCTACTTATAAATGCCGTTGACGAAGCCCTTGCGCGACGGGGACAGATAGCTTCGGATCAAATACGAAAGTATGAAGCAGATGCGCTTGTTGACACCGGCGCTGTGCGTACTGTGATTCCTACGCATGTAACTCAACAACTAGGGCTTGCCATACGAGGCCAGCGCGTGGCTGAGTATGCAGATGGGCGTAAAGAGGCTGTCGGAGTGACAGAACCTATCATCATTGATATTGATGGTCGAGATACTATGGAAGAGGCGTTGATTCTCGGTGATGAAGTTTTGATAGGACAGACCGTTTTAGAAAAGTTAGACCTGATCGTGGACTGTAGCAACGGACGAGTTATGCCGAATCCGGCTCATCCCGATCAGCCTGTGACAA
>DATHJK010000316.1:0-10231 GCA_035316225.1 Pyrinomonadaceae bacterium | reverse complement strand
CGAGGCCACGGGCGCGGTCACCGTGCCGATTTACCAGACATCAACTTACGCGCAGGAAGGCTTAGGCAAGAACAAGGGGTTCGAGTACGCGCGAACGCAAAACCCGACCAGATTGGCCGTCGAACGTAACATCGCTGCACTTGAAGGCGCGCGTTTCGGTTACGCTTTCGCTTCCGGCATGGCTGCGATTGACGCCACGCTCCGTCTCATAAAAAGCGGCGAGCACGTAATCGTTTCCGACAACACATACGGCGGAACTTTCAGGCTGTTCACACGAATACTTGCGCATTACGGAATAGAATTCGACTTCGTTGACACCTCGGACATATCGAACGTTGAGGAGAAGCTTAAGCCGAACACGCGCATGGTCTTTCTTGAAACGCCCACTAACCCTGTGATGATAGTCACGGATTTGCAGGCGGTCTCGGACGTGGCTCATCGCGCAGGCGCTCGCGTAGTCTGCGACAATACTTTCATGTCGCCCTATTTGCAGCGACCGCTGGATTTTGGTGTTGACATAGTGGTTCATTCCACGACTAAATACTTGAACGGCCATTCGGACGGAATCGGCGGCGCTGTTGTGCTGAACGATGAGGAGGATGCCAACTGGATTGCTTTTGTGCAGAACAGCGCGGGAGCTATACTATCGCCTTTCGACTCGTGGCTGGTGCTTCGAGGCACCAAGACGCTGGCGCTGCGTATGGAGCAGCATGACCGTACGGGTCGCGCGGTCGCAGCCTTTCTTGAAGAGCACCCGGCTGTTCGTAAGCTCTACTATCCCGGGTCGCTTTCGCATCCGCAGCACGAGACGGCGAAGCGGCAGCAGCGAGGCTTTGGCGGAATGGTCGCTTTCGACGTAGGCTCGCTGGAAGCTGCGCGAACTGTTCTGGAATCTGTTAAGCTCTGCACGCTCGCCGAAAGTCTTGGAGGAGTTGAAACGTTGATATCTCATCCGGCGACGATGACTCACGCTTCCGTGCTGCCGGAGACTCGCGCTCGGCTTGGCATCACGGACGGACTTGTGCGAATCTCAGTCGGACTTGAGGACACCGACGACATCATAGCCGATTTAGACCAAGCTCTTGCAAAGATTTCGTAAACCGTAAATCGTGAATCGTAAATAGATAAAACAGGCTGCGACCGTCTTCAACTATTCACGATTTACCATTCACGATTCACGCTCCTTTATGATCATAGACCTTTACGCAAAATCCGACGTGGGTCGCGTCAGACGCGGCAACGAGGATAACTATCTTCTGATTGACCTGACGACTGGCAACGCCTGGACAGGCAGCGACGGGGCAGAGCCGCCTGCGGAGCTACACCACATAGAGCTTGGTGATAAGGGCGCAGTCTTTGTCGTCTCGGACGGAATGGGTGGCGCGCTCGCGGGCGACGTGGCGAGCCGCATGGCGGTCGATACAGTCCGCGAGATGCTTATCGATAGCGAAGACGGTTGCGATGATTCCACCCCGTTGGACGAGTGCCTGCGCAACGCAACCGTTTACGCCAACCTGGCTATTCATCATAAGAGCGTAGAAGATTCAAGATACAGCGGCATGGGCGCTACTTTTACAGGCGCAGCGGTTCGCGGCGACATGCTCGGTCTGGTTCAGGTCGGCGATAGCCGCGGATACATTATTCGCGGCGACTCGATTAAGCTTGCGACGAAAGACCAGTCGCTCGTGCAGCAACTGGTTGACGTTGGACAGATAAGCGATGAAGAGGCAGAGACGCACATGTTTCGCAACGTCATTCTGCAAGCGCTCGGCGCGCAGAGCGATCTGACGCCTGTGACGGGGCGCATACGCATACGGCGCGGCGATATGCTCCTGCTCTGTAGCGACGGCCTTTCGGGAAAACTCAAGGCCGACGATATCTTTCGCATTGTGAGCGAATCGAATGGCGATCAAGCTTTAGCGTGTGGTCGTTTGGTTGAAGAGGCGAACAATCGCGGCGGCGAAGATAACATCACTGTGATTCTGGCTAGCTTTTCAGGCGATGATTTGCAGGAGGCCACGAATTCCAAAGTGACGGTTGAATTGCCGCCGCTTGAAGAAGACACGACACTGGGAGACTATTCGCACGAAGCGCCAACTGAGATTCCCGAACAATGAGTCACCGCATGCCGAAAACTCTTCCAGGTCACGCACATGCTCTTTCCAATTCCGGCCAGAGGGCTTCGGCGCACGTTCGATTCCGGCTGGGTCAATACATGGCCCGAATGTTCTGACATTAACCCTACGCGCGCGCGTCTTTTGTAAGGAAGCGCTCTCCCTGCGACAATGAATCGAACGGCGCGCGTTTAAGTCTCGAAGGAGGACTCAACCCAAGTATGTTTCGACGGACTTTCAAAACGAAAGCTGTGCTGTTCGCTGCCTGCATGGTAGCAGTTGCAGCCGTAACAGTTCCCCTCTCAACACGACCGTCTTCAGCGGACGATTTTACCGGACACGACCTTCTGAGCGTCGCCAGAGTAGCGATGGGCGGACAGGATTACGCCAATCTTCAGTACGTGACGGCGCGTTCTGAAGGCTTTGTTAATATGGCGTCGTTCGCGGCAGCCGGAGCGGCAGCGCTCCCCGCAGCAGTTGAAGTGAAGCTGAAAATCACAGATTACGAGGACAACAACCTTAGACGCAGGCTCGAAGTTGCGCCGACGGGTGGGCTGTTCTCAGGGCCAACGTTTCTCGTCTACACGGGCACGGAAGGCGGAGGCCAGATCAGCGGCAACGAGTTCCGCGTAAGCGAGCAATCAGGTTCGCGCCACTGGGGCATGATGGGTTTCGCCATGCTCAACAGGGCGATTGACGGCCAATTCCCCGTCACACGCCAGAGCAACGAAGGCAACAACTTTGTCGTCGAGGTGAAATTCACCCCGCAGGACACCGCGCGCATCTATATTGACAGGAACACTTTTCTTATCAACAAAGTCATCACGCGCTACAATGGACGCCCGCTCATAGAAGAGGATCGCAGCGACTACAAGCGTGTGGCCTGCATGATGCTCCCCTTCCATGTCGTAACGAGACTGAACGGGCAGCGTCTTGCAGACCTGGAGATCAACAACTACGACCTGCAAACTGTCGTGCCTACAGCCCGTTTCACCGTCACGGCGACGCCGTAAGCTTCGGAAATTTTCGCGGTTAAATCAAAAGGGCGTGTTGAGATTCAACACGCCCTTTCCTCTTCTGTTTTGTAGCTGAGTTTAATCGAAGTCAGACTCACCACTAGGAGAACAAATCATTTGAGATTTCAGATTTCATTTGAAATTATGAAGAGCCTATGTGCCAGTTCCATGTTCTCCGGAGCGGATTTCAGTTGAGCGTATGGAACGCTGCATTCACCACCGAAGACACAGAGTACGCAGAGATTACACAGAGAGTTGAATGTCTCTGTGCTACCTCAGTGTACTTCGGTGGTGAATCTTACTTCCCATACGCTCAAATGTAATTCGCTTTACGGTCTGCGGCGATGAATCAAAGATTGGATACACGCAAGCGGCCAGTTGCTATAACAGAGTAACTTGTCAACTTCTCTTCTCAGGCAATGCAGGCGAGCGCCAATCCAATTTGTGACCAACGCGGCGCACGTAGATTGACGCGCCCTGCACACGCTCGACCTCAACGCGCTCGCCCGCAACGAGCGGCTCTTCGCCCTCTATAGGGTAAGCAGTCCAGACAGAGCCGAAAACCTTAACCGCGCCCTCATGCAGCGCGCCATGACTGGGCGAAACGACCGTCCCGACTTTTCCGGGCAGCGCGTCTACGCCACTCTTCAAATCGCTTCCCGTCCGCTCGCGCGAAAAGTAGTTTACGAATATCGTGCGCGACGCCGCAGTAAGTGCGACCGAGACAATTGCGAAGATGGCGAATTGAAGCGCCAGGTTGTCAACTCCGAAGAATCCTGCGAGCGCTGCGCAGAGCGCGCCGATGCCGAACCACAGCAGCACGAAACCCTGCGAGAATATTTCGGCGATGATGAGCACCACGCCGAGCACAATCCACAATATCCAGGCTATCTCCATCTATCTCAAAATCCCTTTCAACACTCCAGATGCAAGGTCGAAGAAAAATCCCCTCGTCGTCATCCCTTGAAAATATTCTTCATAATGAACCAGATATTTGCAGGGCGCTCTGCCAGCCGCCGCATGAAATACGGATACCAGTGTTTGCCGTAAGGAACATAGACGCGCATGTTGTAGCCCTCGCGCGCTAATTTCTCCTGAAGATCGCGCCGCACGCCGTAAAGCATCTGAAACTCGAAAGCCTCTTTGGCGATGCCTTCTTTCTTCATGTAATCAACCGTAGCGTCAATCATCTTCGGGTCGTGCGTGGCGATGCCGTGATAAGTGCCCGACGAAAGCAGCAGTTTCATAACACGCACGTAATTATCGTCCACATCCTTTTTATCCGGGAACGCTACCTCCGGCGGCTCATTGTAAGCGCCCTTGCAGATGCGTATGCGTGCAGGGATTTTCAGCAGGTCAACTGCATCGTCGTAAGTTCTGCGCAGGTAAGATTGAAGAACAATACCAACGTCGTTGAGACCGAATTCGGAGCGCAGGCGCTTGAAGAGATCAATCGTCACCTGCGTCACCTTCGAGCTTTCCATGTCAATCCGCACGAAGTTGCCCCGCCTGGCTGCGTCTTCCACCACTCTTCTTGCATTCCTGTAAGCAAGCTCCGGATCAATTTCGAGGCCGAACTGCGTGAGCTTGATTGAGACGTTCGAGCGTATGCCCGTCTGGTCTATCTTCTCCAGAACATCAAGGTACTCGCGCACTTCTTCCTCTGTCTCTGCTGCGCTTGAAACCGATTCGTTCAGATGGTCGAACGAAGCCGTGCAGCCCCGCTTGTTGATGTCACGAATCGTCTCAATCGCCTCGTCAACGGTCTCGCCCGCGACGAAGCGTGTCGTCAACTTCTTGAAAGGTCGAAAGCGCGTGGCGAAATCTTTCAACCCCTCCTTCTGCGACAGATAAAGTAGCGCGTTCCTCGTAACCATTTGTTGAGTGATAAGTGATGAGTGATAAGTGATGAGTGGTAAGAGAAAAGCTATTGGCTTTTGACTCCAGACTCTAGACTTCAGACTCCAGACTCTCTTTTCACTTATCACTTATCACTCATCACTTATCACTTTCCCTTCCTTTCTCCGATTTTTCTTGCCACACGTTACTGCTGTGATATGCTTGGCCGCGCTTTTTCCCGACATGACTATCCTCGTTAGATATAAACCAGGGATGAGCGATTGAAACGCTCTTCATCCGAAACCCGAAACGCCTGACATGCGCTGGAAGCTGCTACTTGCTACTTCACTGGTTGCCACTGTGGTCGGAGCTGGCGCAACGCTGGCTATCGCCTTCGGGTTGCTGGGTTCACCCACCAGACTCAACTCGCCCGATGCTATCGTACTGGCAACGCTGCTTATCCCCCTAGCTGCAACAATCACAGCAAGCTATTTCGTCTATCGCCACACGGCGCGCCGTCGCCGTCTACAGGCGCTTCTCACTGCGCTCTTCATAGCAGGACTGACTCTGACCATACTCATATTGAGCGCTATGTTTAGCGCGCGGCGCGGAGGCACGCATACAGACCCGCAACCGCGTCAAAATAATATCAGCCGGACATGAAATCAGGATAAGTGAAGGCTGCACACCCGCGCAAGCGAGTCTTATTCTTCCGTGTTTCAGTCAGAAATTTTCACACTGTATTCATCTCGTGGATAATTTGAACCTGCCCCGCTACTTTATCCCTCATGTCTTCCAAGACCTATCTCGCGCTCTCTGGGACGCAGCGCCTCTATGACGAAACGAATGTGCTCGTCAAGGTCAACGCCGAGTTCTTCCACTCCCTGCCGAATGTCATCACGGTTTACAGTACGAGCGAACGCCTTGTCCTTCAACTTCTTCTTGACCGAAGAGACTTCCAGATCGTCCAGACTCCGGCTTGGGCGAACAAGGGCGCAGGCCACCAAAAAGCCGCAAAGCTCGTCGGTTGCGAACAGCGCTTTTGCCATCGTGGTATCACGCGCCACTCCCGTATAGGTCGCGTGCCCCATAATCGCGCGAATGATTCTGTCCGGGTATCCACGACCGCAGAGTATGTTCGAGCCTTTCCAGGGATGCCCGCCTTCCGGGTCTGGAAACATCTCGTAGTCGAAATCGTGCAGCATCCCAACGATGCCCCATTCGTCCGGGTCTGCGTCCGCGCCGCCATATTTTTGTGCAGCCGCGCGCATTGCCGCTTCAACGGCCAGAGCATGCTTTCGCAAGCTATCGCCTTTGGTGTACTCGCACAGGAGTTCCCACGCTTCTTCTCTAGTAGGCATAGATCAATCTCAAACCGGAAGATTTTTAAGCTATTCAGTGTCCGGCAAAGAATGTAGCCGAACGGCACTTAACACTCAAGCTTGAAAATGGCATTTGAAGACCGGAGAGAAGGCATGAAGATTACGTAGAGAAGAACAGATCATTTGAGATTTGAAATTTCAGATTTGAGATATGGAATCCTCAGTGCTTCCTCCTTGCTCTCTCCGTGCCTACGGGAATGATTCTCAACTCTCACCTTATTCAAGAATGAATAGCCCCGTGACAAATTCGGCTCGCCTTGCCGGGCGTTTCGGATTTCACTTACAATTGTGCCAGCGCCTCTACTTGTTAAATTTTCAGTATGAAGCTCATCCTGTTCACAGCGCTGGCCGCATATGTCATCGCCGCCATCCATTCGCTGCTGGCGTTTGTAAATAAACGCAGCGCGCTGGAGCGCATTGCGCTGTGGACGGCAGGCTGCGGATTCGCGCTTCACACGGCCTCGCTGGTGATTGACTGGGTGCAGGACGGTCGCTACCCGCTTTACGGATTGCGCGAGACGCTATCGTTTCTGGCATGGACGATTGTTGCGACCTACTTCATAGTGCTCAGCCGCTACCGCGCACAGGCGCTGGGAACATTCTCGCTTCCGCTGGTCTCGCTTCTGACTTTCGCTGTTATCTTAAGTCATGAGCAGACGAACGGCGCTCAAGGGGCGGCTGGCAGCAGCACTACCGCTGCATGGATGTTCCCCGTACATACGACGCTGCTGGTATTCGCATACGCGGCGTTCTTCGTGGTATTTATTGCCAGCGTCATGTATCTGTTACAAGAGCGCGAGTTGAAATTGAAGACGTTCAGCGCCATTTTCCACCGCCTGCCTTCTCTCACCACTGTGAACGAGATAGCAACACTTGCAGCGGGCGTAGGATTGATGCTTCTCTCGCTTGGAATATTGACTGGCATGCTCTGGTCATCTGAGCGCGACGGGCGTATATGGCATAACGACCCGAAGGAGATTCTGGCAGGATTAACATGGCTGCTCTACATGTTTTTGATTCTTTACAGAGCCAGCGCGCGGTGGCGCGGGCGTCGTGCCGCGTGGCTGGGCGTGATGGGATTCGCCCTTGTGCTCTGCACTTTCTTCGGCGCTAGACTGATGGGAAGCTATCACGTGTTCGGCTAACAGTTTTTAGTTTTCAGCGGTTGGCAGCTTTCTGAAAACTAAAAACTGCAAACTTCTTTTATGTCCATTTTACTTGTCGGACTGAATCACAAAACGGCTCCGGTCGAGGTGCGAGAGCGGCTCGCCTTCTCGGACGAGGAATGCGCGACTGGACTGCGCTCTCTCGTTGATGGCGAAGCTGTGCGTGAAGGGCTGATTATGTCTACTTGCAACCGCGTAGAGGTGCTGACGGAGACAGGGGCAAGCACAGTCTCAGACGTTATGGCTCGCGTTGTAAGGTTCTTGAGCGAGGCTCGAAGCCTCCCTGTCGAGCTTTTCGATAAGCATTTCTACAGGCACGAGGATGACAAAGCGGTTCGCCATATCTTCAGAGTGGCATCGTCTCTGGATTCTATGGTAGTTGGCGAGCCGCAGGTGCTGGGACAGGTGCGGCGCGCCTACGCGCTCGCGGTCGAAGCAGGAACGACGGGGCGCGTGCTCAATCGTCTTATCCATCACACGCTGAGGGTGGCGAAGCGAGTACGTTCCGAAACAGGCATAGCTGCTTCCGCTGTCTCCATCAGCTACATGGCTGTTGAGCTTGGCAGGAAAATTTTCGGCGCGCTGGACGGTCGAACCATCCTGCTTGTCGGCGCGGGCGAGATGGCAGAGCTTTCCGCTCGTCATCTTATCAATTCGGGCGCGGCGCGCGTCCTCATCGCAAACAGAACGATGGAGACAGCAGAACGTCTTGCCGACGAGTTTCAAGGTCAGGCAGTTGAATTATCAGACCTCACGAAACATCTGGCTGAATCCGACATAGTTATCTGTTCGACCAACGCTCCCGATTATCTTATTACACACGATACCGCCAGAAAGGCGCTTGAGATGCGCCGCAACCGGCCTTCGTTCTACATTGACATCTCCGTGCCGCGCAACATTGACCCGCGAGTAGGCGAGATAAACAATCTCTTCGTCTTCGACATTGACGATCTGGAAGCCGTCATAGCTTCCAATATACGCGAGCGTGAGCGCGAAGCAGAGCGCGCCGAATTGATTGTCGAATCCGAAGTGATGCAGTTCCAGCAGTCTCTGCGCACACTCGATATTGGCCCGACGCTCGGAGCATTGAGACAGAAGATGCAGACGATTGCACGCGGCGAGCTTGAGAAGCAGCGCAGTCGTCTGGGCCAACTGACGCCCGAACAGGAAGAGGCCATCGAAGCGCTGCTAATCTCAACCGTCAACAAGATTTCGCACCCTGTCATAAACCGCCTGCGCAGCGCATACGGCACAGGCGAAGATGATGAAGTGCAAGCTGTCAGGGATATGTTCGGGCTGGAAGATTGAGCTTTTTAATAGAACACGCCGCTCGAAAACCATTGAATGAAATCCAGATTAATCATAGGCTCGCGCGGATCGAAGCTGGCGCTGTGGCAGTCTGAATGGGTGAAGATGCGGCTTGAAGAGATGCATGATGGGCTTGAAGTCTCAATCGAAATCATAAAAACTTCCGGCGATGTAAACTTGAGCGCACCGCTCGCCGTCATAGGCGGCAAAGGCGTCTTCACGAAAGAGCTTGAAGAAGCACTGCTGTATGAAAAGATTGATCTCGCCGTTCACTCTCTGAAAGATTTGCCGACCATTCTTCCCCAAAAGCTTGGCATTGCAGCAATCACCGAGCGCGAAGATGCGCGTGACGCGCTCGTACTTAATCCGAACTTACATATCGAAAGGCCGTCCGTCAGGAATCTACCGGAAGGCGCTATTGTCGGGACTTCAAGCATGCGTCGCCTTTCGCAACTGAAACACGTTCGCGGCGATCTTACGATTAAAGAGTTGCGCGGGAACGTTGACACCAGGCTGCGCAAACTGGACGCGGGCGAGTATCAGGCAATCGTGCTGGCGTCAGCGGGGTTGAGGCGACTGGGCTTAATCAATCGCATCAGCGCTGCGATTGCGACCGGCGAGATGATACCGGCAGTGGGGCAGGGTGCGCTCGGCATAGAAACGCGGGGTGACGACGAAGATACGAAGAAGCTGCTTGCGCCGCTCAACCATACAGATACAGACGCGGCGTGTAGTGCTGAGCGGGCACTCTTGCGCTCGCTCGGCGGCGGATGCCAGCTTCCCATCGCCGCGCACGCGACTGTCTGCGACGGACGCCTGCGAATTGAGGGACTCGTCGCTGAGCTTTCTGGCGAAACTGTCATACGCGCTTCGATTGAAGGCGCGGCATCCGAAGCTGAAGCAACGGGAAACGAACTCGCTTCCATTTTGCGCAGGCAGGGCGCGGATTCTCTCTTGAAAGCTCTGCCGATATGAACATTGTGTGCAGGGCTATGGACGGTCAGTACAGCAAGCGGTACTGACATTAGTTGATGCTGACTCAGGAAGAGCTTATTAGCGCCCAACCGCTCGCGGATCGCACCGTTGTCATAACGCGGGCGCGGGAGCAGGCCGCTGAGTTCGCATCGGAGCTTGAGCGATTCGGAGCGCGCGTTTTTGAATGTCCCACAATTGTAATTACAGAGCCGGAGAGCTACGCGCTTTTTGATGAGGCGCTCGATAATCTGTTCGGCTACGACTGGATAGTGTTCAGCAGCGTCAACAGCGTCAACTATTTTCTTCGCAGGCTTGAATCCACCGGCCACGACCCGAGCGAGATAGACGACCTGCGCGTTTGCGCGATTGGCTCTGCGACGGCGGAAAGTCTTGCGGAGTCACACGTTCACGTTGACGTTGTTCCACAAAAT
>DATHJK010000315.1:0-13947 GCA_035316225.1 Pyrinomonadaceae bacterium | reverse complement strand
ACGGGTCGTCAACCGCATGCATGAAGACGCGACCGATTAGGTTGATAACTGCTACGCGCTCGCCCTTCACCACTCCAGTCCACACGCCTTTACCTGGCGTTGACGGCGGGTAGTTGGCAGGCCGTAACAGACGCGGCTGTTTTTCTATGTAAGGGATAATCTCGCGCTTGTCGAAGATGTGATTGCCGGAAGTCATCACGTCGATTCCGGCTGCTAGAAGCTGGTCTGCGAGCGCAGGCGTTATTGAGAACCCGCCCGCTACATTCTCTGCATTCATGACGGCGAAGTCAATCTCGTGCTGCTCGCGCAAATCCTGTATGCGCTCAAGCACGGCCACGCGCCCGTGCCGCGCCACTACATCGCCGATTATCAATACCCTCATATATTAAAACCGTAACAGGTGACAAGTGACAGGTGACAGGAAAGAAGCAGTGATGAGTTAAAAGAGAGTCTAGAGTCTGGAATCAAAAGCTTTTCTCTCTTTTACTGAAAACTAAAGACTGAAAACTTAAAACTGCTCTTATCTTGTCACCTGTTACCTGTCACCTGTCACCGAAAAAATGGCTGGAGGGAAGTCCGCAGAAGCCGTCCCGAAGCCGGGATTGAACCTGCACTAAACAGGTGGGTGACCTTTTGTTAAGCCGCGGCCTATGGCAATTCCTTAACTCTGAAGGAATGCACCGGCCTTGTAATGCGGCATCGGTCTCCCTTTCAATCGGCGTTGGCTCAATCGTCGTAACTCGGCAACGCACCCCGCAGAGTATGTTCCCTCCGCCGGGAGAGATAGTAACACAAGCGTCGAATGTGGCGAAAGAAGAGTTTTAAGGAAGTAATTGCTGTCAGCGGATAGAAGAATTTACAACTTGGAATTCTCGTAGGTAGAAACGTCCACAAGCTACTTACAAACCTGCGGGCGTCTCTAGCCGAAGCTCTAATCTCATCAAAAGTTAATGAACGAAGAACACATCCCAAGCCCAACGTCCAATCTGCGCTCCGCGTGCGTCTCTCACCTTAGCCCTGTACCGAAACTCGTTGCCGTACTGATCAATTCGTCTTGACTCTCTGTAATCCAGATCAATTCTAGCCAGCCCAAGTTCCGGCAATGTGTGTAACTCCTCAGGCTCTGAGACGCCGTTATGATTCATGTCTTGCCAGAGCCGTAAACTAGAGAAGACAGAATCGCGCCTGTCAATCACCCCGTCACCATTGCCTCCATTCTCAGCCTTATCATACTCGGCCAATGCAAGGAATCCATTCTTGTATAGAGTCGGTGGAGGCTCTGGCTGCGGTGTGAAGTTGCCGAATAACTCCGCTCCGCTATCAATTGTTCCGTTACGGTTTCTATCAAGAACGAGGAAGGCATCATCAGAGCCGGGGGCAGTCCATGCCAATCTTTCTGCTGTGCCATCTATGTCGAGGTCGAAGTTTACGCCGCCGTTTGCATCCGTCAGGTTGAAACCGTTTCCTGCAACGTCAATGAGAATGGGGCTTGCGTTGCAATTATCCTTGGTTGTGCATCTGCATTTACGGTCACACCACATTCTTCCGGTATCTGAGCAGCTAGCCGGGTCATCGCCACCAGCAGGGCAGGCACACCAAGAGCCATTCCATACTTGAGGTGCGGTGCACTGCGAAAACCCGCATGATGGCCCGGAATAACTTTTAAAGATAGGCTCACCTGTTGAAGCGCAGTAGATGACTACAGATGCCGACGAACGACTATCTGAACAAGTCATAGGACTCTGGTAATATGAGCCAGCCCCGCATGAACTGGGGATGGGCGCACAATTTTGTAAAGAGCATGATAAATTTGTGGATGCTGTACAATAGAGAGTAACGCATTGAGTACTGCTTCCTTGGTCAATCCATAGATTACACGCCGGATTGCCATCGCAAGAGCTTTGCGCTGCGCTTCTAGTAAGTACCGCTACGGCAATAGAAAGTAGTATCAATATAGGGAGCATTAGTAGGGATAGGATGTGAAGAAGACGTTGCATCTCAGCCAGTTCCTTTGAATCTCTCAGCTAATTGCCGCAACTCACGTTCGACTTGATCTAGGCCACCAGTGTTCTGCGCTCGCTTGAGACGCTCAGCCACAAAAACACGACCACTACGGAAGCCTGTTTGCCACTGATCCGAGTGTCCTGCGAGCGGTTCAATATTTGCCACTCCTGTTTCAAGAGCATTCATCACAGCGCTTGGGCCGCCCGTGTTTAGAATGCTGAGAAGCTTTTTACTTAGCATGTATGCAGCTGCGCGTTGCCCCGCCGACAGTTCCGCAACTCCGGTTGAGTTAGGCCCCCAATTTGTCCAATCTGAGAATTCGACATAATCAACAGACAAGGTGACGTGATGCTCCTCTGTGGATGAAAGTACCCAATAAGTATCAAAGTCATCCCTTGTCTCATTCGGTTGTAGTGCTACTCCAGTTAGTTCAGGGGTGTGAAACGTCATGGCACTAGCCCGTATTCCCCCGGCTTCAACCTCCTGTTTTATCGCGTATGCCCTTATAGGCTTGTTGGACACATTGGTTACCTTAAACGTGATGTCTACATTTTCCGGGGCTGAGGAAACAGGTCTTGCTAAGGACACGACTAGCGGCGCATTAGATTGTGATAGCGCCGTTACCGTCGCGGCCTTCGTCGGTATCTGCCTTACATGCTGACCAGCATTCTGTGTATTCGCTAGTGGAAGATTAATTCCGCTGCGAGAAAGGACGCTCAAGCACAACGTGAGAACGCCTAGTGTCACGAGTTTTAAGAGCAATCTCCAATGATGGAAGTTAGCCATGACTTTATTCCTTTCTTCGGGCAACTTGAGTGCCAGCATTAGCCTGATTAATTGCTGGCCCGACCGCTCTGTACTTTGCTTAATACCTCTGCCTCTTGATCCGCTGGTAGCTTTCCAACCCAGCTATCAATTACAAGGCCGTCGCTGTTCACTAGCATTAGCGTAGGAGTACCCCTTACGTTGATAGAATCAAGTGACGCCTGCTTGACTTCATCAACAGAAACACCCAGCGCGTGCAAATACTGCTCACCTTCGCTAATCGTTTGTGGTAAAGCTGCAATTAACCGGGTCCCTCCGTGAGCCTTAGCGAGACGCTGATAAAAAGGTGCGCTTTCAGAGCAGAAATGGCAGGTGCTTGAAAGAGCGAGAACAAGCGTTTGCTGGTTATTTGACCAATCTACATCGGGCAAAGAAATCTTTGTCCCTACGAGATTTTGCCCGTTAGCAGCGACGGGATTAGCGCCAGAGGTCTGAACGGGAATGCTTCTGTTGAGTAAGTAGTTTTTGACCAGAACCATGCCCAGCAGAAGCGATGCAAGAATGATAGTCAGGTTAGCTAGCAGTTCGATTCGTTTTGCTAAATTGCTCATGGCTTGAGTGAGACGATATTGAACAGTTTGCAAGAGTCGGACTCGGAGGAGTGAGGCTCTAGCTTAACAAAATAGCGAGGCGCGACGAACTCTACTCTCGCTTATTTGGAGAGTCAATAGATTTCTTTCCATAGCAATATCGTATCTAAAGGGCTTAGCTCATACTGCAACTTTTTGACAACCCATAGCCCCTCATTTCATACAAACGACACAGCTACTACACGACGCAATTTCTCGCATAGTTCGCTGCAAAGTCAGGAGTGGGTCAATTTCCAATCATGCGCTACGATAAATATCTGAATGAAAATTTCAAAATAGCTTCACGCTTTAAAGTCAATGTATGAGGAACACATCCCAAGCCCAACGTCCCACCTGCGCTCCATGCACATCTCTCACCTTCGCTCGATACCGAAACTGGTTGCCATACTGGTCTGTACGTCTTGACTCTTTGTAATCAAGGTCAATCCTTGCCAGTCCTAACTCTAGCAGAGTGTGTAACTCGCCAAGTTCAGAGACGCCGTTGTGGTTCGTATCCTGCCACAGTCTTAAAGATGTGAAGATGGCATCGCGTCTGTCAATCACGCCATCCGAGTTGCCTCCATCCTCTGGCTTATCATACTCTGCGAGAGCAAGGAATCCATTGGGATTAGCTGAGTGAGACTGTGGAGTGAAGTTGCCGAATAATTCTGTTCCATTATCAATCATGCCGTTGCCGTTACGGTCAAGAGCGAGCCACGCATCATCGGAATTAGCAGCAGTCCAGGCAAGATGTTCAGCCGTTCCGTCGGAATTGAGGTCGAAGTTCACTCCGTTTTGTGCGTCCGTCAGTTGAAAGCCATTGCCTGCCACGTCAATTACAATCGGACTGGAGTTACAATAGGCTTGGGTAGTACAACGGCACACGCGGTCGCACCAGAATTGATTCCCCTCGCAGCTACTAGGGCCGCCTGCATCCGGCGAGCAGACGCAACTGCTGGAAGCGAAATCGTATATTTGGTTACTGGAGCAGAAAGTAGCGCAACTATTGTTGCAGCACTCATCCCTATAGAATACTCTTCTAGGACCGTCATATATGCAAATCTGATTTGGGTAGCCGCCCACTGATACATCTTGCTCGGCTTCCTCAAAATGACCGACATCAGGACTGTTAGACACGCTCCATGCCGCTGGGGGATAGAAGACTACATTGCATGTAATATACCCGCAAGAACCATATCCTTGGATAATCACAGTTCTTTCATAACTGCCATAATCTACATACCAAGTATTAAATTCATTTAAAGTTCCGGTTGAAAGGTCGCACCTTGTGCTATGGATTAAACTGTAGGTTGGAACACAACCAAGCGATACACTTTGAATTGTGCAAATGTATAAGGTTAGAAGCAATGTATATATTAGAGCCGGTTGCAAAATCAAACAGGGATGCCGATAACAGTATCCGAAAGGTTAATTTTGCAACCGGCTCTTAATGTTTTTCTCACCATCAAGTCCTTGCAGGGACACGGTGAAGGTAGTAAATGAAAGGTAACGCCAGACGAGATTTGCGATGGAATTTATAATCTGGCAGCTTCTCTCTCGTAGCGCTCTTTGATTTTTATTAACTCATTTCGAAAGTTAATATTTCCGGTTTCACGTTCTATTCCCTCAAGCCGCTGTATCTCCCCAAGAATATAATTCTTACCGTGAATAAGCCCTCCCATTATATCCGGCGATTCTCCATTCTGCGGATGGGTAGGAAGAGCTAATATTTGCATTTTAAGTCTCTCTAACGCAGCTTGTGTATTAGAATCTGGCGAATCTATGATCTGTTGTAATAAAGGTAAGATTCGCGCTAGCTGAATCTTTACTCCCCTTCTTCGGCTCTTTATATGCTTAACAACCGTAGCGTCACCATCACCTGAACCATCATCAAAGACAACAGCAAGAATCTTGATATTTAATTGACCTGACGAAGTTCCAAGATAAGGGAATAAGTTGCCTATAGCTTCTCTATAATTATAGGTTTCTCCTGGGGCTATAAATGTTCCTTCAGACGTGAAATCCACATCAACTCCCTGACTTTCACTATTCCCAGAGACTCGAAACGCCGTGATTGCTTTACTATAATTATTTTTTAGAACTAATCGAATGCTGTCACCATTTCTTACTTCACTGATGACTTGGAAGGCAGTTGTTTTGTTGTTAACGAGCACCTCGTTATTTTGTTGAGGAAGACCGGAACTCTTAGATATCCTATTCTCGGCAAACACAAGTACGCCAATACAAGTAATTACGAATAGCAGAAAGACCATCTTTTTTGTCATGGGTTTAATCCTTATCAGATGATAATGAAAAGAGATTAAGCAGGAGCAGGACTCTTCGAGGAGTGAGGCTCTTGCTTAACAAAATGGTGAGACAAGCGGGACTCTACTCTCGCTTATCTGGAGAGTCAATGGATTTCATTGCACAGCGATCCCGTATCTAAAGGGCTTAGCGCACACTGCAACTTTTTGACAACCCATAGCCCTTCATTTCATACAAACGACACAGCTACTACACGACGCAATTTCTCGCATAGTTCGCTGCAAAGTCTCAGGAGTGGGTCTATTTCCCAATTATGCTCTAGGATAAATATCTGAATGAAAATTTCAAACCGATTCACTAATGTCTATACAGTCCTATGGTTTCTTAATTGAAGAAGTTTCGCCACTCTTCTCTTCTTCGTGGCTGATTTGTATGTTATAGAATAAGACCGCCGCGTCACCCTTAGAAACCGCGGCGGTCTCGGCGCGCATCGCCAGTGAGAGGCGACCGCACCCTCGGAATGAGTGCACTCATCCCGATTCTTATTTCTGTTTCGATTTTTTCGCCATAAGTTTGGTGATTGTTCCGGCCAGCGCGAAGATTTCTTCAGGCTTCTTCAAACATTCATCAGCGCCCGCGCTGCGCGCCTGAGACTCACACTCGCTACCCGAAAGCAGAACGATGGGCGTGCTATGACGATGATGCATGGCACGTGCGAGTCGTATAAGCTCCACTCCGCTAACCCCTGGCAACTCGTTATCCAGAAGCAGAAGGTCGAAGCGTGCGCTGCTCTCGATTCTCTTTAGCGCCTCGTTTCCGTCTTCGCAAGATTGTACAGCCCAGCCCTCCGAAGCCAGTATATCTCCCACAGCGTTGCGGATTGACTCATCATCTTCCGCATAAAGGATGGTCACGGTGCGACGCGCTCTCGTCGAACGAGTAGGCGAGGCACGTTTGGCATCGCGCGCGGTAATGATGCTGCGCTTCCTGGACACGATGGTCGTCCTGGCATGGAGCAGATTCTTGTGCCGCCGGTTGAGCAGATTGATTAAGCTCTGGTGATGCCTGAAGCCGAGAAGCTGAGCCGCGCGCGAAACGACCCCGCCCGAATCTCTGAGCGCGCGTTCAATCAAGCGCGCTTCGTACCTTTGGACAGCCTCCTTAAAAGAGAAGCCCTTCCAGCTTGGGGGATTTGTGAGAGAGTTGACCAGGAAAAGCACGCGCCGCGCAGCCGCGCACAGGCGCGTAAGCAAGTCTAAATTCTGTGAGCCGGAAAGAAGCGCTGCGGCACGATCATAAGCGGCGCTCAACTCATCATTAGAGAGGTGATCGCTTAACTCTTCGATGATAGTGAGCGCCGCTTCTGCCGCCCCCTCGTTATTCCCCGCCAGTTGCGCCACTTCAATGGCATGCCGCAACGTAGCCCCGGCACGCTCATGCTGCCTCAAGCGCGCCAGCACAACACCATGCGTCGTCAAAGCCTCAGCCAGCAACGCCTGCTCTCCCCCATCTTCAAGAGCCTTCACCGCCGCTCGCGCCAACCTCTCAGCCTCCACAACACGTCCCTCCGCCAGAAACACCTTCGCCCGCGTATCATCAACCTGCGCCAAATGAACTCTATCCTTCAGGCTAGTAAAAAGCGCCTGAGCACGATCCAAATGGTCATGAGCTTCTGCAAACTTTCCAACAATAAGAAATAAAAATCCTAGATTGTTCTCAACACAAGCCTGATAACGAGTAGACACAGCCTGCTCAAAGTGGAAACTTGCAGCGGTATGCTCAATCAAAGCGCGGTCTATATAATCTTGACGATGCTCTGATGCACTAAGATACTCAAGCACAATGCCTAACCCGTGATGATACTTCCCCTTAAGCACATGGCTATTGAGATTTTCAAATAAAGGAGCATTTTCAACATAGATATGTAAAGCATCGTTAAGTCTATTTGCTAATCTTTCAAGTATAGCAATGCTCAGAAAGGCTCTCGCCTTTAACTCACTGTCTTTATCATCAAGCAGTTTTAGCGCCTCTTGCAACATTATGCGTGCTTCTCCGAATGTTCCCTGACGCCAATAGCAGACTGCTAGATCAATTTGTGTTTCTGCTACTCTCTCCTTCTGCTGCAAATTTTCAAAGATCGAAGTGCTCTCGCTAATTAGATTTTTTGCAATCTCCTGCGCCCCTTCAATTTGTTTAGCACTGCCAATCAATCCTGTAAGTACACCAGCCCGCAAAAGCACTTCCGCCGCTGTTGCTGGGTCGAGATTATCTAGCACAGGACGATCCCCAATGCGCTGCCACAGTTCACCCATTGCCGAGCGTGCTCCCTCATAATTTCCTACTTCCCCTAGTTCTTTTGAAATTTGGCAGCGGAGATGCGCCCGGTCGTTGTAAGTGATGGTCGGGTCGGCTAATTTGGTATGCAATTGATTAGCTAAATTCATGTGAGGTTCACCTTTACATATGCTTGCGAAAAAGTTATCAAGCAGTAATACTAATGCAAATTTCAATTCACCTACATGCTAAGATGCGCCACGATATGCGTTCTTGATGGAGCGTATATTACTGTTCCTAGTAACCCGTAACCTCAATCAAACCTTAAGGAGCAAAATATGAAAAGCCTAAGAAGATTTTGCGCTGCGGTCGCGTTGTCTTTCGCACTTGCCCTTTCTGCATCGGCGGGTGTTATAGATCTTCCAGGTTCGACGCCGCCATCGCCTCCCGGTTCAGCAACGACGCAAGGCGAGATACAAATTCCAGGCGCGACTGCGAACGGAATTGTGAGTAGCGATACGATCATTAATGTCGCTTTGAGCCTGCTGGAAGGCGTGTTGAGCTTCTAAGCAGGCTAATCTAGTTTCAATAATTCCGGCTGCCGTGAGCAGAGGTCACAGGCGGCTTAGTATAAGTGTGCGTGTATGAGAGCGCTGAAATGCATGGAAGACCGTCGAGGTGGCCCTCACGAGGCGAGAGATTATCTCTCTGCATCGCGGAAAGCAACAATTATTTCTTATGTGCCAGACGAATTTATTGGACTTATCGCCCACTGCAATAAAGTTGCGTGAATTGAGTAGTGATTAAGCTTAGAAAATAAGGTGAATGGGAGGTGCAATCGGTATCGCAAAGCAAGGCCATGCAGCCAGAGCGAAGATGCTTTGACTCATTGAACGCAAAAGGAAGTTGCGCCCGGTCAAAGATGCCCAAAGCCTTCCAGACTTTTACGGAGTGAAAGCGATCTGGCCCGTAGGGTTGTGTTGATCTACAGTATTGCGAACTTTCAGAAGGCGGTCGAGCATCTCTGCGCACTCGGCGCTGCGCGAAGCCAGTTGCGAGTCGGCCTGCTCGTGCAATCGCCTGAGACGATGAAGCTCGTCGGCGATGTGTAGAGCAGCGAGAATAGCAACCTTGAGCGAATCAACCGTTAAAGTGCCCGAAGAGATTTCACGCATGCGCGTGTCAACGAATTCGGCCAGTTGCGTGATGTATTCGCTGTCGCCGTCTGAGCGTATATTGTAAGTCTGGTTGTAGATTTCAACGCGGATGGTCGGCGTCGTAGCTGAGTCCATGTTGCCTTTCCCAACGCTGATACGTGTGTTTATGTCTCTCATCTGCGCACCACCTCCGCCATCTCTGGATCAACTGCGGCTATGGCGTCGAGCATCGCTTCGACTTTCATGCGAATGGTGTCGCGTTCGGCTAAGAGCCGTTCGACCTGATTCTCCAATCGCTCTTTTTCATTGAGCAGATTTCCAAGCTCGCGCCTGGTCGCTCCAATCTCGCGCTCAAGCGCGTCCTTCTCCTGGCGAAGCGTTTTCGTCAGCTCGATGGTGCGGTAGATTTTGTCCTCAAGATGAGAGAACTTTTCGAGTCCAGATAATCCGACCATCATTTCTCCTTAAGAATAGCTCACGGGGGGATGTAAAAGCGAGCCGAACGATTATGCGACTTAGTAAAAAAAAAGTCTAGAGTTTGGAGTTCAAGAGACTTGAAAATAGAAAAATAATTTCTTTCTTCAACTCAATATGCTTCAATCCATTTCAGAATCATGAATAGTATTCCACTATTTGCGAGCTTAAGTTTTCCCTTTGCGCCTTTGCGAGAATCCTCAATTATCTTAAAGCTCAAGTTAATGAGAATTTCATGTTCACGCAAAGGCGCAGAGGGAAAACTTAAGCTCGCAAAGATGTTTTGAATTGTTCGCTTGATTTATCTGAGTTGCGCTCCGAACTTCTCTTCCAGAGCATGCACTATCTCTGTGTGCATCGCATCAACTTCTTCGTCGCGCAGGGTACGGTCGTCCGCGCGGTATTCTATGCGCAGCGTCACGGAGCGCTTGCCTTCCGGCACGCCTTCACCGTCGTAGACGCCTACGAACCGTGCGCCGCGACAATTCTCGAAAGAGTGTTGTTCCGAAACCGAGCGTAGAAGATCGGCCAGCGGCGTGCGCCTGTCAACCAGCAGCGAAAGATCGCGCACGATTGACGGGAAGCGCGGCAGAGGCGTGTAGAGCGCCGCCTTTTCTCGCGCTTCCAGAAGAGAGGTGAAATCAAGCTCGGCAAGATAGACTGGCTGTTTGAATTTGTAATTGGCGGCGATTGATTCATCCAACCTGCCGATTGTCCCGACCTCTTCAGCGCCAATGCTTACTCGCGCTGCTTGCCCTTCACGCAGATGCTTTACGCTCGCGGCCTCGAAATTGACGCCGGAGATTTTCATGGCGTCGAAGACAGCTTCAACAGCGCCTTTCAGATCATAAAAATCAATCTCGCGCATCTGTCCCGCACGTCCCTCTTCCGTCGCATCGCCCGTAGCTATCAACGAAAACGCCTCGCGCTCTACGGGCAGATCGCCGTCGCCCGGAGCGAAGAGCCGCCCGGTCTCAAACAGACGCACGTCGCGCGTGCCGTGATTGAAATTATGCCGAACCGCTTCCAGAAGCCCCGGCAGCAGAGTGGGGCGCATGCGCGTCCTATCTTCTATGATTGGATTTTGAAGCGCTATGAACTCGCGGTCTGCGCGGCTCGCGGCTGTTTCCACAGAGCGAAGCAGTTCAAACTCGTCATCATGAGAGGCTTCAATAAAGCTTAGGCTGATGGCCTCGTCGAAACCGAGCGATGTTAATGAATGGCGCATTGCGCGACGCCTGCGCTCGCTCGGCAGGTACTCGCCCGCGAGCGTCGAAGCTGGAATTTCAGTTGCTATGTTGTCGTATCCAACATGACGCGCAACCTCTTCAACCAGATCAATCTCGCGCTCTATGTCCATGCGCCATGAAGGAACAATAAAATGCATGTCGGACGATTCGACGAAACCAAGCAGCGAGAGGATGCGGCGGATTTCTGCTGCGTCAACGTCAAGCCCTGTCACGTTTCTAACGCGCTCAGCACGTAACCTCACCATCTTCTGTTCAAATTTTTTCGGGTAAACGTCAACTGCGTCTTCCGTCGCCACGCCGCCCGCTATCTCGCAGATTAACTGAACGCAGCGCACCTGCGCTCGCAACGTCCCTTCGTAATCAACGCCGCGCTCGAAACGATGCGACGCATCGGTTCGCATTCCCAGGATGCGCGAGGTGGGGCGCACTGAAGCGGGAGCGAACCATGCGCTCTCTATCAGAACGTCTCGCGTGTTATCTGAAATCTCCGAATCCTCGCCGCCCATCACACCTGCAATCGCAACTGCTCTTCGCGCGTCGGCTATCACCAGCATCTCGCCGTCCAACTCGCGCTCCATCCCGTCCAGAGTCTTAATCTTTTCGCCTTTCACTGCGCGCCTGACTATTATTCGATGGTCGGCAAGCCGCTCAAGATCGAAAGCATGAAGCGGCTGCCCCTGCTCATGCAGCACGTAGTTCGTGATGTCCGCCACGTTGTTGATAGAGCGCTGGCCTATGGCTTCCAATCGCTTCACCAACCAATCCGGCGATTTTTCTATCCTCACTTCACGCACGACGCGCCCTGCGTAACGCGGGCACAAATCCGCGTCCTTGATTTCGATGGACGCAAACGATTCCGTACTGCCTTCTGTTTGAGATGGCTTCTCTTCAGGCAATCGCGCGCGCGTGTTCTCCATCGCGGCAACTTCACGCGCGATTCCAAGATGAGAAAGACAGTCGCCGCGATTCGACGGCACGTCAACCTCTATGGCAAAGTCGTCCGCGACCGCTTCAAATTTATCCACGGCGAGACCCACCATAGTCAGACGCTCGCGCATCTCTTCAGGCTTCATTTTGGTTCCCGTCAATTCTCGTATCCAGTTATAGCTTATGTTCATAAAAAACAGTTTTTAGTTTTCAGTTTCCAGTTTTCAGAAAGCGGCCAACCGCTCAAAACTGAAAACTAAAAACTGAAAACCGTTTTAATCGAATTGTTCGAGGAAGCGCACGTCGTTCTCGAAGAGGAGGCGAATGTCGTCTAGGCCGTACATGAGCGCGCACATTCGGTCAATCCCTAAGCCGAAGGCGAAGCCCGTGAACTCTTCAGGGTCAACGCCGACTGTGCGAAGCACGTTCGGGTGAACCATCCCTGAGCCGCCAAGCTCAATCCAGCCCGACCCCTTGCAGATGTTGCAGCCCGCGCCTCCGCACTTGAAGCAACTGTAATCCACTTCTGCGCTAGGCTCTGTGAACGGAAAATATGAGGGGCGAAAGCGCGTGCGCGTCTCAGGGCCGAAGAGACGATGAACGAACTCGCCGAGCGTGCCTTTCAAATGAGCCATTGTGATGGCGCGATCAACGCAAAGCCCTTCGACTTGAAAGAACATCGGATTATGCGTGGCGTCCGGCGTGTCTCTTCGGAATACTCGTCCCGGCGCTATAACTTTCAAAGGCACGCCGCGACGCTGCATGGCATGAATCTGCACGGTCGAAGTCTGTGGCCTGAGCGCTAAGCCGTTCGTCGTGTAGAAAGTGTCCTGCGGGTCGCGCACCGGATGCGATTCGGTAATATTCAGTGCGTCGAAGTTGTAAAATTCCGTCTCTATCTCACGATCATCTTCAACCGCATAGCCCAGAGACACGAATACATCTTCGATCTGCTGGCGCAGCAAAGTTATCGGATGAAGATGGCCGCGACGCGGGCGACGCCCCGGCAGAGTGACATCAATGCGCTCTCGCTCTGTCTTCGCCGACAGAATAAACTCTTTGAGTGCGCTTTTTACTTCCACTATCTCGCGCGCGATGTCCGCTTCGAGTTGTTGGACAAGCTGGCCGAAGCTCGCGCGGTCTTCCGGCGCAACGCGACCGATCAATTTCTTGACAATCGCCAGCGCGCTCTTTTTTCCAGTGTGTCTAGCCCGCAGGTCATTCAAATCACGCTCTAGCGTCTCGGCATCTTTCAAGCTGAGACCATCGCTGCCTACTTCGCCGCGAAAGCGAGCGAAGCGCTCGAACTCATGCTCGAACGCTTCGCGTGCTGCCGTGACCTGTTTTTCGGGCGAGGATTGCGGTCTATCGTCCTCCGTCATCACAAACCCTTTTCGGCAAATTTACGCGGCAGCGCGTTGCTGCTGCTCGCTTTCAAGAGCCTTCTTAACCTGTCCAGCCAGGTCTGCGAAAGCTTCCACTTCATGAACCGCGAGGTCTGCCAGGACTTTGCGGTCAAGCTCAATGCCAGCGACCTTCAGGCCATGCATGAACTGCGAATAGTTCAAACCGTTCTGGCGCGCGGCTGCTCCTATGCGCACAATCCACAGGCTGCGGAAATCACGCTTCTTCAACTTTCGCCCTGTATAGGCGAAGGTCAAACCACGCTCGACGCTCTCTTTGGCCGAGCGGTAAAGCTTCGACTTCGTGCCGCGATAGCCTTTCGCAAGCTTTAAAATCTTCTTGCGCCTCTCAAGGCGCTTGTTACCACGTTTCGCACGGGGCATAACTTAAATCTCCCTTCTTTGAAGGGATGAGGGATGAAATGGATTGAGCCAATTGCGTGTTGACGCCGTTACTCATTCTTATTCATCCCTCATCCCTCATCCCTCATCCCTTATCTTAGTCTCTTCCGTAGGGCAGCATCGCCTGCACTCGCTTGATGTCGCCGTCGGAAACAATAGTGTCAATGTCCAGCTTGCGCTTACGCTTGGTGCTCTTTTTCGTAAGGATGTGGCGCGCGTGCGAATGACCGCGTTTGATCTTTCCGGTCGCAGTCGTGCGAAAGCGCTTGGCCGCACCCTTGTGTGTTTTCAACTTTGGCATAACAACCTCCCGATTCTGGGTCTCAGATTTGCTGTTGCCCGGATTGAGCTTTCGCTCATCAATTCTGAAGACCCGTTCAGCTTTTAATCCAAAATC